>JAGDBY010000139.1 GCA_017958765.1 Bacteroidales bacterium
ATTCTACTTCCTGATCCTAAGTATCACAATGTAATGGTTACTCGCTTTGTGAATAACCTTATGCTACAGGGGAAGAAGAGTATCGCGTATTCTATTTTTTACGATGCCATTTATTTGGTAGGCGAGAAGATGAAAGATTCTGACAAGGCTCCGATAGAAATTTGGAAGAAAGCTTTGGAGAATATCACTCCGCAAGTTGAGGTAAAGAGCCGCCGTGTCGGTGGTGCCAACTTCCAAGTTCCTACAGAGGTTCGTCCGGAGCGCAAAATCTCGATCAGTATGAAGAATATGGTACTCTACGCACGCAAACGTTCCGGCCACTCTATGGCAGAAAAGTTGGCTGCTGAAATTATAGCAGCGTACAATAACGAAGGTGCAGCCTTCAAGAGAAAAGAAGATATGCACAAGATGGCAGAAGCTAACAAAGCTTTTGCTCATTTCCGCTTCTAATTATTCCGAGGTATTTAGATGGCAAGAGACCTTAACTATACACGGAATATCGGCATAATGGCTCACATCGATGCCGGCAAAACCACCACTTCAGAGCGTATTCTGTACTACACGGGAAAAACTCACAAGATCGGTGAAGTGCACGACGGAGCCGCTACGATGGACTGGATGATCCAGGAGCAGGAGCGTGGTATTACCATCACTTCTGCTGCTACCACCGCCTTCTGGAATTATGCCGGTGAAAAGTATCAGATCAACCTGATAGACACTCCGGGTCACGTCGACTTCACCGTTGAGGTCGAGCGTTCTCTCCGTGTGCTTGACGGTGCGATCGCTACTTTCTGTGCAGTAGGCAGGGTTCAACCCCAATCTGAGACCGTATGGCACCAGGCAGATAAGTACAGCGTACCTAAGATTGCCTACGTCAACAAGATGGACCGTACGGGAGCCGATTTTCTTGCCGTTGTAGATGAAATCCGCGAAAAGCTCGGAGCCCGTCCTGTTCCTATCTGTCTGCCAATAGGCGAAGAAGAGGATTTTGCAGGTATTGTGGACTTGATTGGAATGAAAGCCATTTATTACAATCAGGACACAGATGAACTGATCAACTATGAGATCAAGGATATTCCTGCAGATATGAAGGACGAGGCGATTGAGTGGAGAGGTAAATTGATCGAGTCCATCGCTGAATACAACGATGACATTCTCGAGAAATTCTTCTCGGATCCCGATTCAATCGAGTCAGAAGAGATAATCGCCACTTTGAGAAAAGCCACAATCAATATGTCGGTAGTTCCTACCTGCTGCGGCTCTTCTATAAAGAATAAAGGCATTCAGTTCCTTCTGGACGCTGTGATGAGGTATCTTCCGAGCCCTCTCGACAAAGGGAGCATCAAAGGTATCGATCCGCGTACCAACAGCGAAGTGGAGCGTCACCCTTCAGAGGATGAGCCGTTCTGCGCTTTGATATTCAAGATCGCTACCGATCCTTTCGTCGGCCACCTTGCTTTTATGAGAGCCTATTCAGGCAAACTCGACGCGGGCGCCATGGTTCTAAATACCAGATCCGGAAAGAAGGAACGTGTTGCAAGATTATACCAGATGCACTCCAACAAGCAGAATCCTATCCCTTGTATTGAGGCAGGCGACATTTGCGCCGCTGTAGGATTCAAGGAGTTGCGTACGGGTGACACTATATGCAGAGAAGATAAACCGATTGTTCTGGAGTCTATGGTTTTCCCTGACCCGGTTATCAGCCTGGCGGTTGAGCCTAAAACACAGAACGACCTTGACAAATTGGGCCTTGCCCTTAGCAAACTGTCTGAAGAAGACCCTACTTTCACAGTCGAGACTGACCTCGAATCAGGCCAGACCCTCATCAACGGAATGGGTGAGCTTCATCTGGACATCATCGTGGACCGTCTGCGCCGCGAGTTCGGCGTGGAAATCAACCAAGGCGCCCCTCAGGTTAATTACAAAGAGGCCATCAAGGGAAGCTGCAAGCACCACGAAGTGTTCAAGAAACAGACCGGTGGCCGCGGTAAGTTCGCCGATATTGTCGTTGAGATATCTCCTGCAGATGAAGGTGTAACGGGACTTCAGTTTATCAACGAAGTCAAGGGCGGAAATATTCCGCAGGAGTTTATCCCTTCAGTTGAAAAAGGATTTAAGTCTGCTATGCAGAATGGCGTTTTGGCAGGTTTTGCTGTAACGTCGCTGAAAGTCCGCCTGCTCGATGGTAGTTTCCATCCTGTAGATTCGGATGCCCTCTCATTTGAGATCTGTGCAAGAATGGCCTTCCGTCACGCACTTGTGAACTGCTCACCTGTTCTGATGGAGCCTATTATGTCTCTCGAGGTTGTCACTCACGAAGAATATCTGGGTGATGTAGTGGGAGACCTTAACAGAAGGAGAGGCCAGATCACCGATATGGACTCAAAAGGCAATGCAAGAATAGTAAAGGCCAAAGTTCCTCTGGGAGAACAGTTCGGCTATGTTACCGTACTGCGTACCCTGACTTCCGGCCGCGCTACTAGCTCTATGGAGTTCAGCCATTACGCTGAGGTTCCTGAGGCTATAGCCAAGGAGGTTATCGAGAAGCACGTAGGTTCATTCTTCGGCAGACGTAATTTCGATTAAATGATAAAAAAATAGTATAATGAGCCAAAAAATCAGAATTAAATTGAAATCTTACGATCACGCATTGGTTGACAAGTCAGCCGATAAGATCGTTAAGACTGTAAAGGCTACAGGTGCTGTGGTTAGCGGTCCTATTCCACTTCCTACAGACAAGAAGATCTTTACTGTCAATCGTTCGACTTTCGTTAACAAGAAAGCTCGCGAACAATTCGAACTCAACTCATTCCGCAGACTGCTCGACATCTATAACTCAACTCCTAAAACAGTTGACGCTTTGATGAAACTCGAGCTTCCGAGCGGTGTTGACGTAGAGATTAAAGTTTAAGACTTTTATCGGGTCCCATAGCTCAGTTGGTTAGAGCATCTGACTCATAATCAGGGGGTCGCAGGATCATGCCCTGCTGGGACCACAAAAGGCCGGAGCAATCCGGCCTTTTGTTATTTCTTAGAGAATTCCGTCATCTGACGGTGCAATTCTGCGGCAATTATCTGTTTGCTCTCTGTGGCGTCCAGGTCGGGATTGAACCTGACAGCTTCCCCTATGCGGAACTGACGCTTCTTCTTGTCAATATAGACCGGGTAGAAGAGCAGGCTTTTACCGCATTTGTCGAAATAGACTTTGCCCAGGTGGGCGAATCCGGTGTAGAATGAACGGATGCTCTCGTCGGATGACTGAGTGATCTCCCCTTTGCCCGGAGTCTCAGGGAAAATGAGGAGGTTGTCACCTTCCTGAAGGGCCTGAAGGCTTACGATGAACGTGGTGAGAACTTCCCTGGAAGTCCCTCTTCTGACCGGGACAGGGTTGAAGGAGTTGAGGGCCCAGCAGGTGAAGCGGGTGGCCGCATCTATCATCTTTCCTCCAAGAAACTTTCCGAAAAAGCGAGGCAGGGCGCGCAGGGTGTGGGAGATATTCTTGCGGGCTACGTCATAGTCGAGCATCTCGTCGTGAATCCAAACCCTGTAGTAGGTCGGGAGATAAGTCACTGCCGATACCGGCCCGTTGATGGCGTCGTGGTTGCACACGAATACCGAAGGAAAGTCGCCGTGGGAGAGATTCTCCTTGCCCACTATTTTCAGCCGGAGCAGGGCCTTGAGAGAAGTGCTGATGATCTTCACCCCGTAGCGCATATTGTAAGGCTCTATAAGCTTCTTTTCTAAGTCTTTCTTTATCAGCTCGTTGTCGGAGAAATAGGTAACATAGTCCACCAACTTCTCCCTGGTTCTGAAGTCCAGCGGCTGATTGTACCCGGCAACTACAGCCACATACATTATCACCGAGAGAATAAGGACGGCGACCCACTGCAGAGACGGGAGGAAAATGTTGAAGGCGACAATTGCCGCAGCCGTGATTATTGAGATGCAGGCAGATGTCGCAGAAAGATTCCGGTTGAGTTTCTGAAGGACTTTCTCATCAATGAACAATCTGAAATCCCGCTTAAAACCCTCCGTAGCAGCCTTTATGGCGCCGGCGCTGAATCCGGCGACTATGGTCCAGAGGGTCTGGGCGACGCTAGTACGGGACAGGAACAGAAGGGCGGCTGAGACAATCCAGATGACCCCTCCGGCGATAAAACGCCACAGCACCACTTCCGGTTTGTACAGAGAGAAGAATCTGTATCCGACTGCGAGGGAAGCGGCGAAGAGGAATACCCAAACAGACAGCGGGGCATACCAATATTTAATAAGGGAGACCCCGTGGGTGAAGACATACTGATACAGGAACAGCGCGACCACTCCGCAGATTGCAGCGGAAGCGAGCGTCGTCATTCTGTAAAATATCCTGTAGGATGCAGGGCTATTTGTCTTGCGGGACATCTTGGACCTTTTTATGTCTTGTCTTAAAAATAATCTTGTCGTTCAAAATAAAGTTGATGAATCCTGTGATGGCAAGCGCTATCAGGTTACACCATACCACGTCCAGTTTGGTGATAAACTGCACCTGAAGCAGCAGGATCATCTTCAGAAAGAAAGTGGCGGTATAGGAGGCATTGTAAGCCAGAAATCTCTTCATCAGAGGTTTGAATCCGAGCCCTTTGATTCTGTCCTTAAAGACAAACCTTGAAACAACCAGAAAGTTTACGAAGTTGGCGCACTCGAAGGAGATGAGCGGGGAGAGAATGTTCTCGGCTGCGTAACCGTTGAAGAGAAGGTGGGAGCATATCCAAAGAACTACGGTGTCGGTGATGATGCCGGCCAGATTTGAGATGCTCTGTTTGACGAACCTTATGGAAGTCTCTTTAAATGGTTCACTGCTCATCAAATGTTGAGGTTTCAGGTTTAGGGTTGCAAAAGTACGCAATTACAATAACATAGAAAACAATCTGGCGAACGACTCGTTCAGTTTTTCTATCTGAGGCCTCTGCTGCCACTCTTCGAGAAAGACCTGCGTGCTGTTCTCGGAGTCCTTCAGAAATGCTTTGCGAAGGGTTGTGGCCACCTCTTCATTATAGAAGAATCCGTTCACCTCGAAGTCCTGTTCGAAACTCCTCACGTCGATATTGGTAGAGCCGATTGTAGATACCTGATCATCCACCACGATAGTCTTGGAGTGCATATAGCCGCCGTTGTAGAAGAATACCTTCACGCCGGCTATCAGGGCGGATTCTACATAGGACCTTGTCGCAAGAGGAGTCAGGGCTCCGCGGTCTCCCCTGTACGGGATAATGATTCTCACATCCACACCAGAAAGGGCGGCATTTCTGAGGGCCATCATAAAGGTCTCGGTAGGGATGAAGTACGGAGACTCGAGATATACATACTTCTTGGCCTGAGAGATGAGGCTTATCATACCCTGCATCGTCACGTGCCATTCGTCCATCACCCCGGAAGTGGCAATCTGCATCTGCACGTTTCCCTCAGGTTTATATGCCGGATAATACATCTCCACATCCTTGATGGAGCGTTTCGAGGTGAACAGCCAGTCCACCAGGAACGATGTCTGAAGCTCCGAAGCGGCAGGGCCTCTGACACGGAAGTGGGTGTCTCTCCAGTTGCCTCCGCGTATCCCCACAGAATAACGTTCGGCAATGTTCATACCGCCGCAGTAGGCTATGTTGCCGTCGATAACTACGACTTTGCGGTGGTTCCGGTAGTTGGTATTGCTGGACAGAAACGGGATAATGACCTTGAGAAACGGCTGTACCTGAATGCCCTTTTTCTTCATCCTTCTGTAGAACGGTTTCCTGATCAGGTTGGCGGCATCGTCGTAGAGCACTTTCACGTCCACTCCCTTGGACGCTCTCTCAGCCATTATCTCGGCCAGCGCCCGTCCGATAGGGTCGTCTTCAATCTTGAAAAACTGGAAGTTGATGTGGTTTTTGGCGTTGCGCATATCCTCGGCCAGGGAGGCGAACATAGAGTTGAAGTCGGTAAATACCGTTACTTCGTTTCCTCCCAGCGGGATGGCCTTGTTGGTCATCTGGAGCAGCTTGCTGGTCTCATTCTCTATATTGACTATGCTGTCGATATAGTTGTTCAGGGTATGCTGCTTGAAGGAGTCGAGCTGCTCGTCGTTCACCAGGCGGTCCTTCTTCTTGTTGATCCCGAAGAGGAAGTAGAGAATAAGGCCCAGCACCGGCAAAAGTATCAGCACGAGAATCCATGCAAGGGTTTTTACCGGGTGTCTGTTCTCGGCTATGACAGTCACTACAAGGCTGAGTATAACCGTAAACAGAATGACTATGAGCCAGAGGTCCATTATTTTTTAGGGTCGATCTTAGCGTAGTATTTTGCGTCTCGGTACATTGTAACGATGAGCATTGTAAGCATAATGACAATGATACCGATACCGATCAGGTCCAGGGCTGTGAACTCCACCACTTTACCCTGCAGAGTGATAGGAAGGATGTAGTCCCTGAGAGGCTTGACGAGCACCATCACCGTGTTGGCGATGATAACTATGATTCTCAGCTCAGTAGGTCCTATCTTGGCAATATCGAGTTTGAACTCCTGCTTGAGGTAGGTGTTCATCAGCACGTTTATGGTCAGCAGCAGGTAGAGCACCAGAACGATCATCGCTATCGGGAAGTGCATAAAAGCGGACAGACCGATACCGATGCACATCATACATTCGTTGAGGCAGTCCACTGTATGGTCGATATAGAAACCGTAAGTCGGCCTCTGTTTGTTTCTGATCCGGGCCAAAGTGCCGTCAAGAGAATCCCCATACCAATTTATAACAAAGCCTAACGAGGCCAGCCACAGATAGTTAATGTTTATATTGGTAAGAATGTATCCTAACGCAATCACCATCGCACCCACAATGCCGATAAAGGTCATCGTGTCGGATGTCACCCAAGAGGGCTGTCTGGCAGCCAGCCATGCGAGAGCTTTTTTCTCCGCATTGTGAAGTACAGAAGTCTGTATTCTAGTAGCTTGTTTTGTTTCCATATTCGGCCAAGTTACCAAAAAAGTCCCATATAGCAAAAATAATTTTCTACCTTTGGATTAGAAACAAAACGGTATGAAGGAAAGGATCGCCTACCTGGATTTTCTGAAATTTTTCGCCATTTTTTCGGTGTTGCTGGGGCATTCAGTAGAGCAGATATCGGCCGATTTATTCTGGGATCATCCCCTCTGGACCTTTATCTACTCCTACCATATGCCGTTATTTATGTTTCTTTGCGGCCTTTTCTTC
>JAGDBY010000140.1 GCA_017958765.1 Bacteroidales bacterium
ATCCTTTGGGCTATCCAATTCTTTCCGCCTACGAGAGACATAACCCAGGCTTCATTCTCATCTGCGATTATGTAAGAACGTCCATTGTGGCGATATCCTTTCTCTTCAACCAGTCTACCGGCAATTTCTACGGCCTCTCTTGCGGTTTTTGCCTTTTGAGCGATAGTCAGACGTACTTCGTACAAAACCCCGCCCTCCTTCATATTCTCGTCTCTGGATGTACATTTGTTGGAAACCACACCTACGTGGCAGTCATTGAAGAATGAATCGGCTACTTCCAGCCCGGCAATCTCTATCCAGTAATAACCGTTATTCCCGTTTTGAGCTGGAACGTATGAAGATTTTGTAGGGACGTCGGTAACGTCATCTTCATTGTGTGCCAGAATGACGCAGCCACTTGCGGAAACATTCTTACCGGCAACCATAGTGAAGCATTGTCCTTGTGCAGATACAAAGGCGACGATGAATAATAGGGTAATAATGACTCGTTTCATAGTATTTAATTTCATCAAAGTTAATAAAAAATGTATTTTTGCAGCTCAAATTGGAAATAATGTAATGACCGAAAACAGACTTGGTAATAGGAGAGGTTTGCTCGCTATCAGTCCCCTGGTAGTGTTTCTGCTGGTTTATCTGCTCTCTTCCCTGGTTACAGGCGACTTTTACAAAATTCCTATATCGGCTTCATTTCTGATAGCCTCTGTTTATGCTTTCTGTATCTCTGAAGGCGGCAGTATGGCTAATAAAGTGGAGATGTTCTCAAAAGGGGCGGGAGACCGGAACATTCTCCTGATGATATGGATATATATCCTTGCAGGGGCCTTTTCCCAGTCGGCGGTTACAATCGGAGCCGTGGATACAACCGTCCATATAGCGCTCAAATTCGTCTCCCCGAAACTGATGCTGGCAGGCCTCTTTTTTACCGCCTGCTTTGTCTCATTCTCTATGGGAACCAGTGTGGGAACGGCAGTTACCCTGCTCCCTATGACTCCCGGTATTGCGGAGCAGACAGGTTATTCCCTTGCATTGCTGGCGGCGATTGTGATAGGAGGTGCATTCTTCGGAGATAACCTCTCATTCATCTCGGACACTACCATTGCAGCCACAAAGACTCAGAATGTGGAGATGAGCGACAAGTTCAAGTCCAACATTAAAGTCGCCGGACCTGCTGCGGCGGTAGTGCTGATAATCTACGTATTGCTGGGCAGATCAACGGGTTACGCTATCTCTGCCACTGAGACAATCGAGTGGGTGAAGATTATACCGTACATTCTTATCATCGTACTCTCTATATGTAAGGTCAATGTGGCTCTCGCCCTCGCGCTGGGCATTGTGAGCTGCGGACTCATCGGCTTTTTGACCGGCTCACTCTCCTGGTCGGGATGGATGATCTCTATGGGAGACGGCATCTCTTCAATGGGAGAGCTTATCATAGTTACCCTGTTGGCAGGAGGACTTCTCGAGTTGATCAGAGTTAACGGCGGACTGGATTATATCATTCAGATTCTCAGGCCGATGTCCAAGGGTAAGATAGGGGCTCAGATAAGCATCGCCCTCCTTGTCAGCATAGCCGGTTTCTGCACCGCCAACAATACCGTAGCCATCATCACTACCGGTAAGATAGCCAAGCAGATTACGGAGAATTTCTCCCTGAATCCTAAGAAGACTGCGTCCATTCTGGATACATTCTCCTGCATAGTTCAAAGTATAATCCCTTACGGAGCCCAGCTGTTGCTGGTAACCTCACTGGTAGGTCTCTCGGCGCTCGAGGTAATACCTTTGCTCTATTATCCTATGGTGCTTTGTCTATTCTCTGTAATCGCATTGTTCAGAACGAAATAGCAGATGAAAAGGATTGCCGCCATAACGATGGTGCTCAACGACGAGTTCTATCTGAAGAAATGGGTGGAGTACTACGGTTCCAACCTGGGGAAGGAGAATCTGTACATCTATTTCGACGGGATGGATCAGGAGATCCCTTCGTTCTGCGACGGTACCAACGCATTTTTGCACGAAAAGATCGGCGGCAGTGTGGTCAAGTCAGACAAAGGGCGTGTCGCTTTTCTCTCGGAGAAGGCTTCGGAGCTTCTTGCCGGAGAATATGACCTTGTGATCGGCACGGACGCGGACGAGATAATAGCGGTTGATCCGAAAACTGGTAAGACTCTCAGCGAATTTCTAAGCGGAATCAGGATCAAGACATCGGTCTCTCCGCTCGGCCTGGATGTCGGACAGAGACTCGGTGAAGAGGGAGATATCGACGCCGACAGTCCGTTCCTAAGTCAGAGACATTACGCTCAGTTGTCGACCCGATATACCAAAGCTTCTATAATAGCAAAGCCTTGCAGATGGGGTTCCGGATTCCATCGCCTCAAAGGGCATAACTTTCATATTGTCAAAGATCTGTACTTATTCCATTTCGGATACTTCGACCAGAATAAACTCCAGGAGCGGCTCAGCGACAGCGACCGGTTGGCTCAGGGGTGGGAAAAGCATATCAGGAAGAGATCCAAAACGGTAGGATATACCACGGACCTTCCGGCCAGAGATTTTGACAGGTGGACCAAGCTCGCCAGAGCTTTACAGACGGTCTGCAGACCTCCTTACGCCCTTAACAAACCGGGAATGCTTCAGATGAAAATTGTCGTGAGAATTCCCGAAAGATTCCAGGAAATTGTATAACCGATCTATCTGTTGGCCTTCTTTGCAAATTCAAACAGCGCCTGCGGCAGGTGGCAGTAGCCTGTAGGATTCTTATCCAAGTAATCCTGATGATACTCTTCTGCTGAGTAGAAATTCTTCAGCGGCTCCAACTCTACGCAGAGCGGCTCGCTGTACTCCTTCTGAACTGCTTGAAACACTTTTTCGATAACCGGTCTGTCTGAAGGATCTGTGTAGTAGACGCCGGTACGGTATCTGGTCCCTTCATCCTCTCCCTGTTTGTTAAGACTTACCGGATTGATGGACTTGAAGTAGAGTGAGACGAGGGTCTCCAAATCGATGACTGAAGGGTCGTAAACCACCTTGACGCACTCGG
>JAGDBY010000141.1 GCA_017958765.1 Bacteroidales bacterium
CTGCCAAGAAGTTCGGTATCGAGTGCGCAGTATATATGGTGAAAGCCAGCTACAATCAGAAGCCTTACAGACGCTCTATTATGCAGACTTTCGGAGCAGCTATCACACCTTCTCCGTCAATGTCAACCAGAGCCGGCAAGGACATTATAACCATCAACCCTAATGACCAGGGCTCTCTCGGATGCGCAATTTCAGAGGCTATCGAGCTTGCAGTATCTACTCCTAACTGCAAATACACCCTCGGTTCTGTATTGAATCACGTTTGTCTCCACCAAACCATCATCGGTCTGGAGGCTGAGAAACAGATGGAAATGGCGGGAGAATATCCTGACATCGTGATTGCTTGCTTCGGCGGCGGATCTAACTTCAGCGGTATCGCATATCCGTTTATGAGACACACAATTCTCGAAGGCAAGAAGACCCGTTATATCGCTGCAGAGCCTAAGTCTTGCCCTAAACTTACAAGAGGTAAATTCGAGTATGACTTCGGTGACGAGGCTGTTCTCACTCCGCTTCTTCCTATGTATACAATAGGCCACACATTCAAGCCTGCAACTATCCCCGCCGGCGGTTTACGTTACCACGGCGCCGGTATCATCATGTCTCAGTTGATGAAAGACGGCTATATGGAGGCTAAAGACTACGATCAGACCGAGACTTTCAAAGCAGGTGTTCTGTTCGCCCGCACAGAGGGTATCATCCCAGCTCCGGAGTCTTGCCACGCTATCGCCTGCGCAATCGAGGAAGCTCTCAAGTGCAAAGAGACAGGTGAGAAGAAGACAATCCTCTTCAACCTCTCAGGTCACGGTTTCGTGGATATGAGCGCTTACGATCAGTATTTCTCAGGAGAGATGGTTAACTACAGCCCTTCAGAGGAAGAACTTTCTAAATACATCGCCAGTGCAGATGCATTGAACACTAAATAGAAACTTTGTCCACAATTAAAGAAGCGGACCTTTCGGGGTCCGCTTTTTTATTCTCTGATAGAATCGATCTTGGAGTACTCTTCCAGAATGGCCGACGCTATTGTAAGCAACTGCTTGCCTTTGTCGGTGAGAATCAGGGTTTTATTAATCCTGAGGAACAACGCTCCGCCCAGCTCCTCCTCGAGCGCGGCTATATTCTTGGAAACGGCCGGCTGGCTTATCCCGAGAATGAGAGCAGCTTTGCTGAAAGAAAGGGTGTCAGCTACCGTGCAGAATACTTTCAATCGGTTGTCCGTCATATTGCAAAAGTATCAAATTATTTGTCTATTAAAAAATTATAGCTATATTTGCAGCCCTTATTTTAAACCAATTATATTAAAATGTTAAAACAGTACGAAACCGTTTTCATTGCAACTCCCGTTTTATCTGAAAGCCAGATGAAGGAAGCGGTTGCTAAGTACACTGACCTCATCAAAGACAATGGGGGCGAAGTAGTGTATGAAGAGGACTGGGGTCTTCGCAAGTTGGCTTACACCATCCAGAAGAAGACTACAGGATTCTACCATCTCATTGAGTTCAAGGCTGAGCCTGAATTCATTGGTAAACTTGAAGTGCAGTACAGACGTGATGAGCGTATCATCCGTTTCCAGACTGTATCTATGGACAAGAATGCAGTTGCTTACGCAGAGCGCCGTCGCGCTAAGAGAGCAGAGGCTGCTAATAACACAACTAAACCGGTGGAGGAGTAAACTATGGCACAAGCAGATGATATCAGATTCCTTAATCCTCCAACAGTAGAGGTAAAGAAGAAAAAATACTGCCGCTTCAAAAAAGCAGGTATCAAGTATGTAGACTACAAAGACGCTGAGTTCCTTAAGAAATTCCTTAACGAACAAGGTAAGATTCTCCCTCGCCGTATTACCGGTACTTCATTGAAATTCCAACGTAAAGTTGCTCAAGCAATTAAGAGAGCAAGACATCTTGCGCTTCTTCCTTACGTAACTGACTTATTGAAATAGGAGGTTTGATTATGGAGATTATTCTTAAACAAGATGTTAAGAACTTAGGTTACAAAGACGATATTGTAACTGTAAAGAACGGCTACGCTGCCAACTATCTTATTCCTCAGGGAATGGCTATCGCAGCTACAGCTTCAGCTAAGAAAATTCACGCTGAGAATCTTCGCCAACGCGCTCACAAAGAGGCTAAGATCCGCCAGGATGCAGAAGATCTTGCAGCTAAACTGTCACAGACCACCGTTAAGGTTGAGACTAAAGTCAGCAGCAACGGTAAAGTATTCGGTTCTGTAAACAATTCAAACGTTGCCGACGCTCTTGCAGCTCTCGGTTTCGAAGTTGACCGCAAGAATATCGAGATGGAAGCATTGAAAGAGACAGGTCTTTTCGACGTTGTCGTTAAGTGCTACCGCGATATCAAAGCTACCGTTAAGGTAGAGGTTGTAGGTGTAACAGAATAATTTTGTAACTCTATAAATAAAAGGGGCGATGCTTTCGGCACCGCCTCTTTTTATTTGGATTCCGTATCGCTGCAGTATTTCTTGATGACGCTGTAGGCCTCCGTTATACCGAGCTCGCCGGCAACAGAGATGTCTATGCAACCCTTCTCTTTGTCCTGCAGGTATATCAGCACCAGGCCTCTGTTGTAGTAGGCCTCAGGAATATACGGATAGAGCTCGAGAGCTTTGGTGTACTGTTCTATGGCCTCCAGCATATTGTTTGAGAGGCAGTAGAGGTTACCCAGGTTATAATAGGTGTAAGGGTAGTCGGGATCGAAGCTTTCAGCGGCCTTCAGATCCTCTATCGAGGCAGAATAGTCATACACTCTCTGGCTGTTGTCCCTCACCCTCGTATTGGTATAGGTGTCCGCGTTCAGGGACAGAACCCTCATCGAGTTGTCCATTGAAGAGATGAACGTGGTCATATCGGCCTGAAGAACGCCTTTGTTGAGATAGATGTAGGCATTTGTCGGATCCTTCTCGAGGGCTTCCTCGTAGCAGGCCATAGCGGTGTTGAACTGATTCAGATGAGTCTCCACCAGCGCTTTGGAGAACAGGTTGTCTGCGCTCCGGTTGCTTGCCAGGGCCTTGGCCACGTTGTTGGAGATAATCTGGATCTCTCCCGGATTGAACTCTTTATCCGTGGCAATCTTGGCGGTGACCGGCAGATCCCTGAAGAATTCCTCCACTTTTTCGTGGATGAACCGCCTTCCGATCGTACTCAGGTTCCCCTCGCTGGTCTTGTCATTGTGGAGGACAAATCTGTAGAGAGGCTTCAGGTCTATGTCGATGTCGCGGTACTGGAGCAGCTCGTTGTCAAATCCTTTCTTGGCGAAGTCGGCGTCCAGATCCAGAAGGTGGCTGTACTGTTTTGTGGTGTCGGCGAAATTGAGCTGCCCCTCTTCGGTAGAGGTCATAGCCTGATATTCTCCGATCTTCTTCTGAGCGGTCTGATAGTCGGTTTCCGATTCTCTGAAAAGACCGAGCATATTCTTGGCGTAAGCTCTGTTGAGATAAGCCTTGGCGAAGTCTGGATAGAGTTCTATCGATTTGTCATAGTCTCTTACCGCCTCCCGGTAGCGTCCCATCTCCATAAAGACGGCGGCGCGGTTGAAATAGGCCAGCACATTGTTCGGATTGATGTTTATCACCCTGTCGAAATCATCCAGAGAATTCTGAAAGTCGTGCAGCTGAGCGTAGATAAGACCTCTGTTGTAGAGTGTGAGGGCCTTGCCCGGCTCGTCCCTAAGAACTCTGTTCAGGTCGGAGATAGCTCCCTGAACGTCGTCGGTCTCGTATTTCATCAGCGCCCTGTTGAAGAATGCGAAAGTGTTTGTAGAATCGAGACTGACAGCCATATTGAGGTCTTCAATTGCCGCCACAGGAATGTTCTTCAGGGCGTAGATGCGGGCTCTGCGCACATAGGCGTCGCTGTCAAAGTGGTTGATGTCGATGGCTGTATTGTAATCCTGCATCGCGCTCACCGTATCCCCGAGGAAGAGATAGGACGCTCCTCTGTTGAGGTATGCGGCGCTCTCTTTAGGCTCGTTCCTGATAAACCGGTTGAAGTCCTTTATGGCATTGTCAAACTGCTGGGACATAAAGTATATCACGCCTCGGGTGAAGTACAGCCCTATGGCGCTCGGCCTGAGATCAACCGCTGTCTCAAGATCCTTCAGAGCCTCTTCGTACCTGCCCGTCTCTCCCTTGGTGATAGCGCGGTAGTGATAGGCATTGGTATATAAGGTATTCTTGCTGATGCTTCTGTCGAAGTCTTTTTCGGCGCCGGCATAGTCGCCCAGATTGTATTTGGCTACACCTCTGTAGAAATAGGGCTCGCAGGCCAGGGTGTCTATGCGTGAGAGAATGCTGAAACTCTCTATTGCAGAAGAATACCGCCCGTCCATCAGAGCCTGCTGACCTCTGTAGAAAAAGGAGCTCGGGTCATACTGAGCATAGGCTGAGAATGCTCCCAGCAGCATCACCAACGACAGTATGGCTCTCTTTATCTTCATTGTTTATCCTCAAGAAGGACTTTAAAGTTAATCTTTTTTATTTATATTTGCTCTGATGAAAAAAATCCTTCTATCAATTCTATTTTTATCCCGAGTTTTATTGTCATTCGCACAGACGGTGCCGGCCGCCGCAGAGCTCAAACTCCCGATGGATACCATAGATACAGATGACAAGTTTATCAAAATCGTCCTCTATGATAATCACAGTTGGGATTACTACGATATAGGCCGTCCGGTTATCGACAGCTCAAATATGTTCGATGCATATTGGAATACCACCGTTCTGCACGCATACAAGGACTATCCCTCAAATTTAATACCAGAGGAAGTGGATTTGAGACTGGTGGACAGCCTTCACGGCTACTGTCCTCCGATTACCGGCGTGGTGCGTTCGGGATATCAGTTCAGAAGGACCAGGGAGCATCAGGGTATCGACATCCCTCTTCATACAGGAGATACAATCAGAGCCGCATTCGACGGAGTTGTACGCTATATAGGTTATACCAGGGAGACCGGAGGCTACGGCAATCTGGTGATAATCCGCCATCCTAACGGTCTTGAGACCTATTACGGCCACCTCTCAA
>JAGDBY010000142.1 GCA_017958765.1 Bacteroidales bacterium
ACTCAGATTGACGGAGGAACCGCCCACAACGTTATTCCTGACAAATGTCATTTCGTAATCGACATCCGTCCTACAGAGAAGTATTCTAACGAAGAAATCGTGGATATGCTTCAGAAAGAGGTCAGCAGCACTTTGAAGCCTAGAAACCTCAGGAACAGAACCTCAGCCACCCCTCATGGCCATATTCTTATGGAAACTGCCGAGAAGATGGGAACTGCCCTGGTGGTATCTCAGACTACCTCCGACTGGATGAGAATCGACATCCCTGCGATTAAGATGGGCCCGGGCTCTACAAACCGCTCCCACAAGGCGGACGAATTCGTGTACAAGAGAGAGATAGCTTCCGCCATCGAATTTTATATTAACTTTATAGAAAATCTAAAATAGCATTCTGATGCAGACACTTTGGAACAAAGTCGTTGCCGCCACCGACATAGTAGAACAATTCACAGTAGGAAACGACCGCGAACTCGACACGGTTCTCGCTAAATACGACGTTCTGGGCTCGAAGGCTCACGTGGCTATGCTGTGCAAAATCGGACTTCTCTCAGAATCAGAGAAGAATCAGATAGAGTCGGGTCTGGACGCTATTCTTTCCGAGATCGAGAACGGCACCTTTACCCTCACACAGGAGGCTGAAGATATCCATTCTCAGGTAGAACTCACTCTTACCGAGCGGCTCGGAGAGCTGGGAAAGAAGATTCACTCAGGCAGAAGCCGCAACGACCAGGTCCTTGTAGACATCAAACTGTTCCTAAGGGATGAGATGACAGCGGTCAAAGACGAGGTTCTTTCGCTGTTTGACAAATTCCAACAGCTCAGCGAGGAGTACAAAGAGTATCTCCTTCCGGGATACACCCATTTTCAGGTTGCTATGCCTTCATCTTTCGGACTGTGGTTCGGAGCCTATGCTGAGACACTTGTAGACGATATGCACACAATGGCCGGAGCCTACAGGGTAATCAATCAGAACCCTCTTGGATCCGCCGCAGGCTACGGCAACTCATTCCCTCTCGACAGGGAGATGACCACCCGCCTGCTCGGTTTCGAGACTCTCAACTACAACTCTATAGCCGCTCAGATGAGCCGCGGCAAGGCGGAGAAAGCCTTTGCTGGGGCAATCTCAGCACTGGCATCCACACTCAATAAGTTTGCCGCAGACTGCTGCCTCTATATGTGCACCAATTTCAGGTTCATATCATTCCCAGACGAGCTTACCACCGGAAGCAGCATTATGCCTCACAAGAAGAATCCCGACGTATGGGAGATAATGCGCGGCAAGACCAACCGTCTCCAAAGCATTCAGAATGAGATAGCGCTGCTCTGCACCAACGAGCCTCACGGCTATCACAGAGACCTTCAGCTGCTCAAGGATATCCTCTTCCCTGCCATCGAGACGCTACATCAGTGCCTGAAGATGACCCTCTATATGCTGGATCATATTATCATCAACAAAGATATTCTCAAGGAGAACAATCTTTACGCCCCTATGTTCAGCGTAGAGGTGGTAAACAACAAGGTTGTGGCCGGAGAACCTTTCAGAACTGCATACAAAGAGGTCGGAATCGCCGTCAAAGAGGGAAAATTCCACTATGACATCCCTTCAAAGGTAAGCCAGCTTCACCACACTCATGCGGGAAGTATCGGTAACCTCTGCAACAAGGAGATCAGCGAGAAAATGAAGAAAGCCGCTCTCCCGATTTGTCATACCAAACAGTCTGGAGAAGAGAGCAATCAGTGCTAGGCACGATTTTGATTCTGCAGCGGTACTTACGGCACCATCTGCGTCTTATGCTTGAAAAGCCCTTTGTAAGATAGGCATAGATTATAGGATTTGTCTTAAGGACGAAATCCTTGATATTCTGTTCTTTAAGATAGAATACCAACTCTCTTGGAGAGAATCTTCAATCAACAGAGAAGAAGCGATCTTGCCGGTTCCCTTGCAGGTAGGACACACTTCCGTAGTGTCGATCTCCGTAACCGGACGGACCCTCTGGCGGGTAATCTGCATCAGACCGAACTTGGTCAGCGGGAGAACCGTATGCTTAGCTCTGTCCGCCGCCATCAGATCCTGCACATGCTTGAAGAGCTGGTTTCTGTGCTCCTGGTCGTCCATATCGATAAAGTCCACGATCACGATACCTCCCATATCGCGGAGCCTCATCTGACGGGCAATCTCCTCGGCGGCATTCATATTTACCTCAAGGGTATTCTCCTCCTGCTCACGCTGCTTAATGCGCACGCCGCTGTTCACG
>JAGDBY010000143.1 GCA_017958765.1 Bacteroidales bacterium
CAGAGAATATCATCATCTCCTTCTCGTCGGCAGTCTTGATGTTGGACATACCCACCCTGTCCAGATATGCCAGGTACTCGCTCGGCCTGTTCTGCATCTGGTAGATACTCTCCATACCTGAGAGGGCGTCCTGGGCTTCTGAAGAATACGGATATGTGCGGACTATCCTGTCGTAATAATCGATCGCCGAGTTGTACTGTCTGTCGTTGGAGCTGATCATAGCCAACTCCAGAAGAGCCTTGGCGTGGTATGTACTGTCGGCATTGTAATTGAGAAGTTTCTCAAAACATCTCTTTGCATTGGCACTGCTTCCGGTGCGCATATACGTCCTGCCGAGCTCATAGACTGCAGCGGTGTAATATCTGTCGTCGAAACTTGAAGAGACGGCATTCTCCAGAGTTGAAATCTTCTTCTGATCATCACCTAGAAGGCCGTAGGCAAGCGCCGACTGATAATGAGGATAGAGGTCGCCGTCACGGTATCTCGAGATAACGTTCTGATACTGAGCGGAAGCCTCGTCATATTTACCTTGCATGAAATAAACGTCTGCAAGACGCAGGTTTGCATCCTTGTTGACCGAACTCTTCAGAGAATTCGTCTTAAGATAGTTCTCAAACCACTGCTGAGCGTTGACATAGTCATCATCCTTGAAATATGCATAGCCCAAATTGTATTTCAGCTTCTGATAATCGGCGGTATTCTGGAACCTTCTGTCATTGGCCAGCGACTTCCCTATCCTGATGGCCTCTTTGAAATTATCGTTTCTGTAGAGACACTCCGCGTAGAAGTAGTTCGCGTAGGCGGTAATCATAGGATCGGCGTTGCCTGTAAGGGCGTCCCTCAAAAGAGGCATAGCCGAGCTGTATCCGCCGTTGTTCATCAGCTGTACCGCTCTCAGCACTCTGGCTTTCTGAAGGTTGGCCAGAACTTCTTCGGAAGGGTTTTTGATCTTCCCTATCATCTCGATAGCCGACGCATAGTCTTTATTGGTCAGAAACGCCACCGACATATAGGAGTTGATGATATCGTCTTTGCCCGAGAGAGGATATTTTCTGACATAATTCTCAAACTGGGATATATCCTTGTTGACGTCAAACGAGAGCTTGGCGAAATTGAAGAATGCATCCTCCTGGACTACAGGATCGGCATCTGAATCGGCCGCAGCCTTGAATGCCTGAAGCGCCGCCACTTTATTCTTTTGCTGAAGATAGCTGTTGGCAGAATAATACTGAGCGCTCTGACCCAGAATGCCGGTGTTTGAAAGGACATCTGCAAAAGCGTCTATCGCGCTCTGATATTCTCCTAAAGAATAAGCCAGAATACCTGCATAATACCTGTCTTTCTGAGTCAGCGTAACGCCGGATTCGATGTATTTATTGAAATACTTATCCGCCTCATCCACATTGCCCTTAGCGTAATACGACTCGGAAATCAGCCTTGAAAGATTATTCTTCAGCTCGGAGTTCAACGAAGCGTACACCTTGTCGCCGTTGGAGAGGACATAGTCGTAGTCCTTCAGCATAAAGCGGCTCTCAATCTGGTAGTAGTTGGCAAGATCCGTAAATCGGGAATCCTTTTTGGCTTTTTCGAAGAATTCAAAAGCCTTGTTGAAATCTTTCTGTATGTAATGGGTGAAACCCAAATAATAGTAAGAAGGATATGTGTACTTGTTAAGTTCGTCCTTCGCCACTTCGCTCAGGTGCTGAACAGCCTTGTCGTACTGCTCTTCGGCAAGTGCGCTGTAACCGTATTTGAAATGGAATTCATCATCGACGGCCTTATACAGATCGGCGCCGTCTATTACATCGAACAGCGCAAGGGCGCTCTTATACTCATTGTTGTCAAAACGGTTCACCGCGAGATAATACTTGATCATCTCGGCCTGCGGGTTGTTAGGGTAATCTCTGTTGAAATTCAGCGCAAGTCCCTCAATATCAGCCCTTCCCAAAGCCACAGCACAGAGGATCTTGTTGGCAAGTATCTCAGAATATATATTTGACGTCTTATCCTTGACGACAGCCGTCAGTTCATCCAAAATTTGCTCGGCAGAGGAATACATCCCCCTGCTGTACAGATCTTTCGCAGAATTAAGCTGCCGGAGAGTATAATTGTCGGAGACTACATCCTGGGCAAACGACGGATTGCCGCAAAAGAGTGCCGGAATCAGAAATATCAGTAATATGCTGCGTCTCATATCAAACCCTTTATATCTTTACAAATATACAATTTTCCTGGTGATTTCAATGATACAAAGGCAGCAAAGAATATGCCGGTTTCTCATTTTTTTGTATATTCGCGTAGTGCAAAATACCCGAATATGTCTGATGAAAGGCCTATCATAGAGTTCATAGATGTAGATATCAATAACAGCGACACTCTTGTTATCGAGAAGCTCAATCTGGTTGTTTACAAAGGAGAATTCGTATACATTACCGGCAAGGTGGGAAGCGGCAAGACTTCCATTATCCGTTCCCTGATCGGAGAGACTTACATCACCGGTGAAACCGCCCGGGTCGGAGACTTCAACTTGCTCAATATCAGGAACAAGCACATCCCTTATCTTCGCCGTTACCTGGGTATCGTCTTTCAGGATTTTCAGCTTCTGATGGACAGAACCGTCCACGACAACCTGGAGTTTGCACTCAAGGCCACAGGCTGGAAGAAAGGTCCGGACATTGAAGAGCGTATCAGCGAGGTGCTCAAACAGGTGGGTATGGAGACCAAGGCCCACAAACTGCCGCACCAGCTCTCCGGAGGCGAACAGCAGCGTATCGCCATTGCCCGCTCCCTTCTGAACAAGCCGGGGATTATCCTGGCCGACGAGCCTACCGGTAATCTGGACAATGAGACCGCCCTTTCCATAATGGATCTTATCCAGAGAATCAACAGGGAGGAACAGACCGCCATCGTGATGGTCACTCACAATCAGCATTTGATCAAGCAGTACCCCGGACGTGTTTTCGTCTGCGGCAACAGCCAGTGCCACGAAATAGTCAATTCCGACACCGAGATAGACCTTGACCTCGATTTCTGATGGAGGGAAAGATAGATAATATTATTGCCTGGTTCGAGAGAGAAAGACCGGCAGCCAATTCTGAACTCGATTTTGAGAATCCTTTTCAGCTGCTGGTCTCAGTGATTCTGTCGGCCCAGTGTACCGACAAAAGGGTCAATATGGTGACCCCGGCCCTCTTCGCCAAGTACCCCACACCGCACAGCCTCGCCGGAGCCTCTTTCGAAGAGGTGTATGAACTGATTAAATCCATCTCCTATCCCAACAATAAAGCCAGGCACCTTATCGGTATGGCCGCAATGCTGGAGAATGACTTCGCAGGGATAGTTCCCGACACGGTCGAAGAGCTTCAGAAACTGCCGGGAGTCGGGAGAAAAACCGCGAACGTAGTTGCCTCCATCGTGTATAACAGGGCTGTCATAGCCGTAGATACACACGTATTCAGAGTGGCCAGAAGGCTCGGTCTCTCCAAGGGGAGAACCCCTCTCGCTGTCGAGAAAGACCTTACGGCCCAAATCGGAGAAGAGCTCAGACCTATCGCCCACCACTGGCTGATTCTCCACGGACGGTATGTTTGCGTGGCCCGCAAGCCTAAATGCGATGAGTGCGGCCTGAGAAGTTACTGTGATTACTATGAGCAGAAAAACAACAACCACGCTTGAACAGGCGGCCAAGGATTTCCGCTCATATCTCAGATTTGAGCGTTCTCTCTCTCAAAACACGGTTGAGGGATACAGCAGGGACATCTCCAAACTGGTAGAATTCCTTCTCGGGAAGGGAATCGACAATCCTTCCGACATTGATTCCGAGCTGCTCAATGACTTTATCTCCGAGGTGGCATCCACCGGCATTAAGAAGCGTTCCCAGGCACGTATCATCAGCTCCGTCAGAGCATTCTTCAAGTTCCTGGAGAATGAGGGGGACAGCAAAGAGAATCCATCCGACAGGCTGGACAGTCCCAAAATGCAGCAGTACCTCCCTACCGTTCTCTCCGTGGAAGAAGTGATCTCCATCATCGAGTCGGTCGATCTGAGTAAACCCGAAGGGCACCGCAACAGGGCAATCCTGGAGATGCTCTACTCCTGCGGCCTGCGCGTGAGCGAACTGATCAATCTCAGAATAAGCGACCTGTTCTTCGACGAAGGGTTTATCCGGGTGATGGGTAAAGGGAGCAAGCAGAGACTTATACCCGTGGGAGAGCCTGCCGTGAAGGCGGTTCAGTATTATATGCAGCAGCGCAACGCCAGGCCCGTAAAACACGGCTCCGAGGACATTCTCTTTCTCAACAGACGCGGCGGGAAGCTGACCAGAGTGATGATTTTCACCATCGTAAAGAATCAGACTGAAATTGCCGGCGTCCGCAAAGACGTCTCGCCGCACACATTCAGGCACTCTTTTGCATCCCATTTGGTGGAGAACGGCGCCGACTTGAGGGTTGTTCAGCAGATGCTAGGTCACGAGTCCATTCTCACTACGGAAATTTACACTCACATTGACACCAAAAAGTGGCAGGAGAATATCCTCAAATACCATCATACCAGAAATAAATAATTTTTATTTGTGAGTTATTCACATTATCGTTACATTTGATTGATAATCACACAAATCAAATATAGTATATGAAACTGCGCAAATTGAGAGTGGCTCTGGCGATTGTTTTCTCGCTGCTGATCACACTCTTGTTCCTGGACTTCACAGGGACACTCCACGCATGGTTTAGTTGGCTGGCTTCCATTCAGTTAGTACCGGCTATCCTGGCGTCCAATTTTATCATAGTAATAGCGCTGCTGGTCATTACATTCCTCTTCGGAAGGACCTACTGCTCTGTTCTCTGCCCTCTGGGAGTTTTTCAGGACTCCGTGTGCTGGATTAACAGGAAAGCCAAGAAATACCCTTATCACTACCGCAAGCCTCTCACTTGGCTGAGAATCGTGTTCCTGGTGATAATGGCTGCGGGCTTGATTCTGGCGATTCCGGCCGTTTATACAATACTTGATCCTTACAGTACGTTCGGACAGATGGCGAGCAACCTCTTCGCCCCTGTTTACAAATGGATTAACAATCTGTTTGCAGGGATTGCAGAGCACTACAACTCTTACGCATTCTATCACGTTGACGTATGGGTTAAAGTGGGTGCAAGCTTCGTTGTAGCCGTCATCTTCTTTGTAGGTCTCTACTTTGCGAACCGCAAGTGGGGAAGAATCTACTGCAACGCTGTATGCCCTGTGGGAACATTCCTGGGATTTATCTCAAGATTCTCTATATACAAACCGGTGATCGACACCGACAAGTGCGTGAACTGCACCGTATGCGAGAAGAAGTGCAAGGCTTCCTGCATCAACAGCAAAGAGCATAAAATCGACTACAGCCGCTGCGTAGTATGTATGGACTGTCTGGACAACTGTACTCACGACGCCATCCACTACGTTGCGACAAATCCTTTCAAGAAGAATACCGCCGCAGTTCCGGCTGAATCTGACAGTGCGCAGAAGAGCCGCCGTACCTTCCTCACAGTTCTGGGTCTTTCTATCGCAGGCGCAGCCAAAGCTCAGACTCAGAATGCCACAGAAGGTCTTTCAAAGATCGACGGAGGTATTGCCACACTGCTTCCTAAACAGGCCCCTGCCCGCGGTAACAGAATAGTTCCTCCGGGAGCCCAGAGCCTCAAGCACCTCTCCGCTAAATGTACCGCCTGCGGTCTCTGCATCTCATCCTGCAAGAATCACGTGCTCCGTCCGAGCAGCGACCTGAGCCATTTTATGCAGCCTGAGATGAGTTTTGAGAAAGGCTACTGCCGTCCTGAATGCCACGAGTGCAGCGTTGTCTGCCCTTCAGACGCCATCAAGCCTATCACCGTGGAGGAGAAATCTTCTATCCAGATCGGACACGCTGTCTGGAATCAGGCGCTCTGCGTAGTTCTCAACGACAGCGTTGAGTGCGGAAACTGCGCGACACACTGCCCTAACGGCGCGATAGTTATGGTTCCTACGGATCCATCTGTCCGCAATTCTCTCAAGATTCCTACAATCGACGAAGCGCGATGCATCGGCTGCGGTACCTGCGAGTACGTATGCCCTGCAAGACCTATCAGCGCAATTCACGTAGAAGGACACGATGTCCACAAGTTTATCTAAGAACAATACTGCCATGGAAAAAATAAACAGAAGAAGTTTCATCAAGAATGTCACTGCAGGAGCAGCAGCCGTAACAGCCGTTGCAGCAGTTGGTTGCAAGCCTGGAGAGCAAAAGTCGGCATCCGAGGAAAAACAGCTCGGCGAGATGTCGCACAGAGTCCACAACACCAGTGGAGACGTAGTTTCATTACTTGGATATGGCGGTATGAGATGGCCGACGGTAGGCAGCGGCAGGAACGCTCCTCTCGACCAGGAAGAGATCAACCGTCTGATAGACTATGCTTACAATCACGGAGTCAACTACTACGATACATCCCCTAGATACTGTCAGGGACACAGCGAGGAAGCCATGGGTATCGCCCTGAGCAAATATCCGCGCAACACCTATTTCATCGCCACCAAGCTCTCCAATATGAGCCCGGGCGATATGTCCTTCGAGGCATCCAAGAGAATGTACGAGAATTCATTCAAGTTCCTCCAGGTTGACTACATCGACTACTATCTGCTTCACAATATTCAGGGAATAGCTCAGTTCCAGCAGAGGTTCATCGACAACGGAATGCTCGACTATCTCAAGAAAGAGAAAGAGGCAGGACGTATCCGCCATCTGGGATTCTCATTCCACGGGAACAAAGAGTGTTTCGACTATCTGATAGACAATTACACTTGGGATTTCGTTCAGATTCAGATGAACTATATGGACTACCGCAACGGTCAGAGAGCCAGCGGTAACGTTGACGGAGAATACGTATACAACAGACTGGCGGAGAAGAATACACAGGCTATCATTATGGAGCCTCTTCTCGGCGGACGTCTGAGCAGTATGGTACCTCCTCTTACCGAGAGACTCAAGGCTCAGAGACCTGACAGGAGCGTAGCTTCCTGGGCATTCCGCTTCCTGGGATCTTTCCCTAACATTCTCACCATCCTGAGCGGTATGACCTATATGGAGCACCTGGTGGAGAATGTCGAGACATTCTCTCCTATCGAGCCGTGCTCTGAAGATGACTTCGCATTGCTGGAGGATATTGCCAAGGCTATTCTGGACTATCCAATGATCAACTGCAACTACTGTAACTACTGTATGCCTTGCCCTTACGGACTTGACATACCTGGCATCTTCCAGAATTACAACAAGTGCATCAACGAAGGACAGTTCGCATTCTCTTCACACGATGAGAATTACAAGAAAGCCCGCAGAGCGTTCCTGGTGAACTATGACAGGGCCGTTCCAACAGAGAGACAGGCTAAGCACTGCATCGGCTGCCGTCAGTGCGTTCCTGAATGTCCTCAGAGAATAAACATCCCTGCCACCATGCAGATGGTGGACGACTACGTAGAGAAACTCAAACAGAATCTGGAATTCTAGATTATTCCCACTCTATTGTAGCGCAAGGCTTAGGTGACATATCGTACAGAACCCTGTTGACGTTTTTAACCTCTTTCAGGATTCTGTCGGTCACCTTGGACAATACAGACCACTCAAGTGGTTCAACCGTTGCCGTCATTGCATCCACTGTATTGACGGCACGTATTATTACAGGCCATTCGAAACATCTGGCATTATTCTTCACACCTACCGATTTGAAATCAGGAATGAGGGTAAAGTACTGCCAAACCTTCTTGTCAAGGCCTGCATTGTGGAATTCTTCTCTTAGAATAGCGTCCGACTCGCGGACAGCTTCAAGTCTGTCACGGGTGATGGCGCCCAGG
Organism: Bacteroidales bacterium; assembly: GCA_017958765.1. Lineage (GTDB taxonomy): Bacteria > Bacteroidota > Bacteroidia > Bacteroidales > UBA932 > Equibacterium. Next base: position 7,861 of record JAGDBY010000143.1, read on the forward strand.
CAGCGGACTCCCAGACCCGGACCCGGGAACGGCTGACGGTATACCATCTCGTCAGGAAGGCCGAGAGCTACGCCGCAGGCACGGACTTCATCTTTGAAGAGCTGCTTAAGAGGCTCTACCAGAGCAAATTGCAAATCCTCAGGAAGACCGCCTACATTATGGTGAGACTTAACTATCTTGGCTGTCTTGGTACCGCTCTCCACGATATCGGGATAGATGGTACCCTGACCGAGGAACTCGATGCCGTCGAGTTTGCGGGCCTCTTCCTCGAACACTCTGATGAATTCGCTTCCGATGATCTTTCTCTTCTGCTCAGGGTCGGAAACCCCTGCCAGCTTGTTCAGAAATCTGTCGATTGCGTCAACGTAGATGAGGTTAGCCTTGAGCTGATTCTTGAAGACCTCTATCACTTTCTCAGATTCGTTCTTGCGCATCAGGCCGTGATTGACGTGCACGCAGACAAGCTGATTGCCGATGGCTTTGAGAAGCATAGCTGCGACAACAGAGCTGTCGACACCTCCCGAGAGGGCCAGCAACACCTTTTTGTCTCCCACCTGCTTTTTGATCAATTCTACCTGGTCGCTGATGAAATTGTCCATATTCCAGTTAGCTTCAGCCTTACAGGTGTCGAATATGAAAGATTTCAACGCACTTTTCACTGCGTCCACGTCGTCTCCAAACTGAGGCAGGTTAACCTTGCACTGAGCCTTGGCAAAACCGGCTGCTATAACAGGGATTCCCAGAGAATAAATACCGTGGTCAACATCTATGTCAACTCCGTCGACAATGTGGTTAGGACCGCCGTTGAGAATGATTCCCTTCAGGTTGTCCATAGATTTAAGTTCCTTAACCGTAACGTCGTGCGGGTAAATTTCACTGTAAACTCCCAATGCTCTGACAGCGCGGGCAACGACAGTATTCTTCTCGCTTCCTAAGTCGAGAATGACGATCATATCCTGTTTCATAATTGTAAGTATTGTTAAGTGGTAGAATTGCAGTTCAAAAATAGAAAAAAAATAGATAATTATAATTGAATTATCGTACTTTTGCCGCCGTTATGCAAGATATTAGAAATATAGCGATTATAGCCCATGTCGACCACGGGAAAACCACTTTGGTCGACAAGATGATCCAGCAGGCGAAAATCTTCAGAGATGCCACCAAAGCCGGAGAACTGATTCTGGACAACAACGACCTCGAGCGAGAAAGAGGTATCACTATCCTGGCCAAAAACGTCTCTGTACCTTACAGAAACGCCAAGATCAACATCATTGACACTCCGGGCCACGCAGACTTCGGCGGCGAAGTAGAAAGAGTGCTGAATATGGCCGACGGCGTGCTGCTCCTCGTCGATGCATTCGAGGGAACTATGCCTCAGACCCGTTTTGTACTTCAGAAAGCCATCGAGATGGGCAAGAAGCCTATCGTTGTCATCAATAAAGTTGACAAGCAGAACTGCCGTCCGGACGAAGTCAACGAGCAGGTTTTCGACCTGATGTGCTCCCTTAACGCCAGCGACGACCAGCTTGATTTCAAGACTGTCTACGGCAGCGCAAAACAGGGCTGGATGTCCCTTGACTGGAGAAAGCCAACCGACAACATCACTCCCCTTCTCGACCTGATTCTGGAAGAGATTCCGGCTCCAGAGGTAAGGGAAGGTTCGGTGCAGATGCTTATCTCTTCGCTTGAGTATTCTCCATATGTAGGCCGTATCGCTATAGGACGCGTGACAAGAGGTACTTTAAAGACGAATATGAATATCTCTCTCTGCAAGAGATATGACATCATAGAGAAACAGAAGATCAAAGGCCTTATGACTTTCGAAGGACTTGAGAAGAAGAAAGTCGAAGAGGTTCAGTGCGGTAACATCTGCGCCATTGTAGGTTTGGAAGGGTTCGAGATCGGCGACACCGTAGCTGACTATGAGAATCCGGAGGCGCTCCCTCCTATCTCTGTGGATGAGCCTACAATGAGTATGCTCTTTACCATCAACGACTCACCGTTCTTCGGAAGGGACGGCAAATTCGTCACCTCCCGCCACCTTAAAGAGAGGCTGGAGAGAGAATTGGAGAAGAATCTGGCTCTCAGGGTAAAACCCGGCGTAGGTACCGATTCTTTCATTGTCTACGGCCGAGGCGTACTTCACCTGTCAATCCTGATTGAGACGATGCGCAGGGAGGGATTCGAGCTTCAGGTCGGTCAGCCTAAGGTGCTCGACAAGACTATCAACGGCCAAAGATGCGAGCCTATCGAAAGCCTCACAATCGAGGTTCCGGACGAGTTCGTAGGAAGAGCCATCGAGATGACTACAAGACGCAAGGGCGCTCTGATCCATATGGATTCTCACGACGGACGCACACACCTCGATTTCGACATTCCTGCCAGAGGCCTTATGGGACTTCGCAGCAACCTGCTTACAGCCACGGCCGGCGAAGCCATTGTAGCTCACAGATTTAAAGACTACGAGCCATACAAGGGCGATATCGAGCAGAGAATCAACGGTTCGCTTGTCGCAATGGAGACCGGAACTGCAGTTGCCTACGCTATGGACAAGCTTCAGGACCGCGGCCGATTCTTCATCGAACCGGGCGAGGAAGTGTATATGGGACAGGTTATCGGAGAGCATACCCGCGAGAGGGATCTCACCATCAACGTATGCAAGACCAAGAAGCTGACCAACGTCCGCGCTGCCGGCACGGATGAGAAAGTGATGCTCCCTCCTGCCATCAAATTCAGCCTCGAGGAGGCTCTGGAATATATCCAGGAAGATGAATTGGTGGAGGTCACTCCTAATGCGATG
>JAGDBY010000144.1 GCA_017958765.1 Bacteroidales bacterium
GGAGAATCTTACCTTCTCCATTCTCTTCAAGCCGGAATCGCTGAAAGCTGAGGATCAGTTCTCCGTATCCGAGGCGGTGACTCTGGGAATACTGGACTACCTGGGTAGCAAGGGGATTGAGGCGAAGATCAAATGGCCTAACGATATATATGTAGCCGACAAGAAAATCTGCGGAATTCTCATAGAGAACAGTGTTTCCAAGGGGATGATCAGCCACAGCGTGGTGGGAATAGGACTGAACGTCAACCAGACGGTTTTCCTGTCAGATGCACCCAACCCGGTATCCATAGCGAACATCACCGGCAACCGCTACAATATTCATAAGGAGCTGATTCTCCTCACCGAATTCATCGAAGCGGAATACGACTCCAAAGAGGGCGACCTCCGCAAACGGTTTCTGGAGAATCTCTACAGAATAAATGAGTGGCACGAATATATAGATTGCGCTACCAAGACCCGCTTCAAAGGGAAAATAACGGGAGTGGACCGTTCGGCCCGCCTACTTGTGCTCAATGATATGGGTGCAGAGAAAGCATACGCTTTCAAAGAGATTACCTACTGCATTTAGACTGAAGCAGGGAGATCTCCGCAAGAGGATCGGCAGCTGAGAATACGGCGTTGCCGGCCACGAAAATATCGACTCCTGCCTTGCTGAGCTCCTCGACGTTATCCCGGTTGATACCTCCGTCAATCTCAATCAGACAGTTGTATCCGTTGGAATCTATCATCTTCCTCAGTTTACGCACCTTGTCTATCGAATCGATGTATTTCTGAGCGGCGAATCCCGGATTGACCGACATTACCACGATGAAATCGCACTCCCCTAGAATATCTTCGAGAACTGAAACCGGAGTGGCAGGATTGATGGCCACACCCGCCTTCATACCGTACGAGCGGATATTCTGAACCGTCCTGTTGAGATGATTGCAGACCTCGTAGTGAACGCTCAGGTACTCCACCCCCGCCTCGGCGAAATTCTTTATGAACTTATCGGGCTCCACAATCATAAGGTGGGCGTCGAGAGGCTTTTTCACCTTGTCCTTGATCGATTTTATAACCGGGAATCCGAATGAGATGTTCGGGACGAATACTCCGTCCATAATGTCCAGGTGAATCAGGTCGCAAGAGGAGCTGTTGAGCATTTCGACCTCTTTTGCAAGATTTGAGAAATCTGCGGACAGTAGAGAAGGAGCTATCATAGCGTTATCGTTTTACAGCCACAAAGTTAGGCATTTTTTATTACATCTTCGAGCAAAGCGACGAATTTGTCCAGAGAAGGGAGGTTGAGCCTCTCTCCCGGAGCGTGAACTCCGACAAGCGTCGGGCCGAACGAGATCATATCCAGATAGGGGTATTTGGCCAGGAACAGTCCGCATTCTATACCTGCGTGAACCGCTCTCACGACAGGATCCACTCCGAAGAGCCTTTTGTAAGAATCCACTGTAACCTTCAGGATGTAAGAATCCAGGTTAGGCTGCCATCCAGGGTATTCGTTGCTGTGCACCACCTCGGCTCCGGCATTGACGAAGCACGCCTCAAACCTTTCGCTCGCGAACTTCCTTGAAGAATTGATGGCGCTTCTCTGGCTCGAGCCTATTCTGATCTTGTTGCCCGGCTGCATTTTCACTGAAGCCAGGTTTGAAGAAGTCTCCACCAGACCTTTCAGCTCGGCGCTCATAGCCAGAACTCCGTGAGGAGCGCAAATCAACGCTGTAACGAGACTTTCGGCAGTCTCGGCGTCGATTATGTCCCCCTTCCACTCTACCGGCTCAGCTTCTCCCACGATATCCGGATCGGTCTTCTCGAACTCCCCTTTGATCCCTTTTACTACCTCGTTGAAAAGCTCCACTATACCGTCTTCGTCCTCCTCGTTGAAGGCTATCACGGCCGAAGCTTCACGGGCGATGGCGTTCCTCTTGTTGCCTCCGTCTATAGTGCAGAGATCATATCCGAACGGGAGAGCCTCATAGAGGAAACGTCCCAGCTGCTGGACTGCATTCGCCCTTCCTTTGTTTATATCGTCGCCGCTGTGGCCTCCGATACATCCGCTGATGGAGAATTTAGCCGCGATTCTCCCCTTTGCGATAGGCTCCGGTTTGTAGGTGAACATACAGGTGGTGTCTATTCCGCCGGCGCAACCCACGAAGAGCTCCCCTTCATCCTCGGAATCGAGATTTATGAGAATCTTGCCTGAGAAGAATCCGTCAGTCAGCCCGCGGGCTCCGTCCATTCCGGTCTCCTCGGAGACGGTGAAGAGCGCCTCGATCTTACCGCACTTGAAATCCGGGCCGTCCAGCAATGCGAGAGTCGCAGCGATTCCGATACCGCAGTCAGCGCCCAGAGTCGTCTCCTCCGCTATCATCCATCCGTCTTTCACCACGTATTTTATAGGATCCTTAGCGAAATCGTGCTGCACTCCGGCATTCTTCTCACAGACCATATCGGTATGGCTCTGAAGAACCAGGGTAGGATTCTTCTCATACCCTTTGTCCGCCTGTTTTACAATCAGCACGTTGCCCACGCTGTCGGTTTTACACTCAAGATTATGATCGGCAGCAAATTTCTGCAGATACGCAATTATCAGCTCTTCGTGGCCCGATTCTCTGGGAATACAAAGAATCTCACGGAAGAATGAAAGTACTTTTTCTGATGTCATGTTATTATACGAAAAAGGTTTCGCCGAAGCGAAACCCGGATTATCAGTTGTTAGACAGCAGCTGTTTCTCAATGTCGGAAACATACTGCTTGAATGTTCTGTCGGTGCTTATCAAGTCACTCACCGTGTTACAAGCATGAAGCACTGTAGCATGATCCTTACCTCCGAGCTGAGAACCGATGGATGCCAGTGACGTCTTGGTGAGGTTCCTGCTCATATACATCGCTATCTGGCGAGCCTGAACAATCTCCCTCTTTCGCGTCTTTGACAGGAACAGCTCCGGAGTGATACCGAAATAATCGCAAATAGTCTCTTGGATATGACTTACCGTAATCTCGCTGCGGGTATCCTTGACAATCTTGCCGATCAACTCGGTAGCCAGCTCGTAAGTCATACTCTTTTTCGCGAATGTAGCATTTGCGATAAGTGAGAAGAGCAATCCTTCCAATTCTCTCACGTTCCCCTTAACCTTGTGAGCAATGTACTCCAGGACTTCCTCGGGAACATCCACACCCTCTCTGAAACTCTTGGCTTTGAGAATGGCCAGACGGGTCTCATAATCCGGAGGCAACAGTTCTACAGAAAGTCCCCATTTGAAACGGGACAGCAACCGTTGGTCCAGGTCGGACAGCTCCACAGGAGGTCTGTCGGATGTCAGGACAAGCTGTTTTCCTGACTGGTGCAGATAGTTGAAGATTTGGAAGAATGCATTCTGCGTCCCTTTCTTGCCAGAGAACTCGTGCACATCGTCGATAATGAGCACGTCAAGTGACTGGTAGAAACGCAGAAAATCGGTCATCTTGTTGTTGACTCCCGCTGCATCCATAAACTGGGTTAAGAAGCGGTTGGCACTGACATAGAGAACGATCTTCTCAGGGAAGTTCTTCAGGATCTCGATACCGATCGCTTGAGCAAGGTGTGTTTTGCCCAGGCCGGGGCCTCCGTAAATGAACAACGGATTGAAGGCATTCTTCCCAGGATTGGAAGAGATGCTAAGCCCTGCGGCGCGGCCGAGACGGTACAGTCTCCCTCAATGAAATTCTCGAAAGTGTAGATAGGGTTCAACTGAGGGTTGATCTTCATCCTCTTCATACCCGGGATCAAATACGGGTTGCCGGTGAAACCGACAGCCTCTCCCGGAAGAGACATCTCACGATTCTCCAACTGCTCTGAAGACTGATGAGGAAGTTTGACAATCTTGTCCCGGATAATGCGGACATTGTAGATCAATCTTGCTCTTGGACCGATCACCCGACGGAGAACAGATCCCAACAACTTGATAAATTTCGCCTCGATGACTTCGCGAACGCCATCAGAAGGTACCTCGAGGGTAAGAACAGAATCTTCCAACGACACGGCCTTGATCGACGCGAACCAAGCGTTGAAACTCTCTTCTGAGATGTTGTCCCGGATTATCTCCAAGCACTCATCCCAAACTTGTTTGTAAGTCTGTTCTTTCATTATTTCATTACCCCGATTCGAGGTAATGCAAAATTGAAGAAAAAAAA
>JAGDBY010000025.1 GCA_017958765.1 Bacteroidales bacterium
CACATTTTTCCGTATTCCCGCCGCGCAAACACCGTGGCCGCCGCGCTCCCGGATCAGGTGAAGGACAGCGTAAAAACAGACAGGGTCAACCGTCTGGAGGCTCTCTGCGAGAGGCTTCACTCAGAATACTGCGGCTCTTTCGCAGGAAAGCCCGAAAAGGTGCTCTTCGAGAGTACTTTAAAGGGAGGAATGATGGTAGGATACACCCGGAACTACATAAGGGTGGTCCGTCCGTATGACAAATCTGCTATAGGCAAAATAGTGGATGTTGTCGTTTAGTTTTTGTAAATTTGTATCGGTTTTATTACAGAATAATATGCTTACACCATTGACAGCTATCTCTCCGGTTGACGGTCGCTACAGACAGGGAGTCGACATTCTCGGAGAATATTTTTCAGAATTCGCACTAATCCGCTACAGAGTCAGAGTCGAGATAGAGTATTTCATCTCGCTTTGCTCTATACCTCTTCCTCAGCTTGAGAAGTTTGACAGAAGTCTTTTCGGCGCTTTGAGAGACATCTACAAGAAGTTCTCTCTTGAGGATGCAGCGGCGGTTAAGGAGATAGAGAAGACCACCAACCACGACGTCAAGGCTGTCGAGTATTTCATTAAGCATAAGTTCGCCGAGATGGGCATTGACTCCCGTTTCGGAGAATTCGTCCATTTCGGACTTACTTCCCAGGACATCAACAACACTTCGGTGCCCCTGTCGCTGCTCGAGGCTGTTAACGAAGCTTACCTCCCTATATTATATAAGGTGTTGCTTACCCTCAAGGACTATGCCTACGACTGGAAGGACATCCCTATGCTGGCTCATACCCACGGGCAGCCGGCGTCTCCTACCAGACTGGGCAAAGAGTTCGATGTATATGTGGCAAGGCTCGAGGAGCAAATCTCTCAGCTCAAGAGACAGCGGTATCCTGCAAAGTTCGGCGGAGCGACAGGCAATCTGAATGCTCACCATGTGGCCTATCCTACTATTGACTGGAATGCCTTTGCAGAGAATTTTGTGGCGTCACTGGGGCTGCGCAGGTCTTACCCGACCACCCAGATCGAGCATTACGACAATCTGGCCGCCATCTTTGACAACCTGCGCCGTATCAACGTCATCCTGATAGACCTTGCCAGGGATGTCTGGATGTACATATCTATGGATTATTTCAAGCAGAAGATTAAACCTGGCGAAGTGGGGTCATCAGCTATGCCTCATAAGGTCAATCCTATAGATTTTGAGAATGCAGAGGGTAACCTCGGGGTTGCCAATGCTGTATTCGGCCATCTGTCAGAGAAACTGCCTGTCTCAAGGATGCAGCGCGACCTGACCGACTCTACCGTTCTGAGAAACATCGGAGTCCCGGTGGCTCATTCTATGATAGCTTTCAATTCTCTGGCTAAAGGTCTGGGCAAGCTCGTTCTGAACGAGGCCAAACTGGAGATGGATCTGGAGAATAACTGGGCTGTCGTAGCAGAAGGACTGCAGACCATTCTCCGCAGAGAAGGCTATCCTAACCCTTACGAGACTCTGAAGGCTCTTACCAGGACCGGCTCGGCCATCACCAAAGAGGTTATCACGGACTTCATCAATTCTCTTCAGGTGAGCGATTCGGTTAAGCAGGAGATGCTGGCCATCACCCCTGAAACCTATACAGGCATCTAACCTAAACTAACCATAAAAAAAAACAAAGACAAAAGGAAGACCTTGCGGCCTTCCTTTTTTATAATATAATTAATCTAAGTGTTCTGTTATTGAGCTGCTGGTGATACTATGCAGATAGCAACACGGTTCATTGCTTGCAATGAGAATGGACGCTCTGAAGAACCTTTAGCATCAACAGTTACTCTTGAAGGAGCGATACCTGCAGCGATGATAGCGTCAGCTACATTCTGTGCACGTTGCTGTGAAAGCTTCAAGTTGTAAGGTGCAGTACCTGTTTCAACGTCTGCATAACCTGTAACGCTGATAGTAGTTGTAGGGTTCTCTTTCATAACCTTAACAATCTCGTCGATCTTAACTTGCTCCTCAGGACGGATAATAGCCTGGTCAAGTAGGAAGAAGACGTTGTCAGTCTTACCCATAAATCTTGGAGCTGGTCTTGGTTGTGGTTGAGGAGCTGGTCTTTGCTCAACAACTGGTGCAGGAGCTGGTTCTGGTTGTGTGTAAACAACTGGCTCAACGATTGGCATAGGAGCTACAGGAGCTTTGCGGCCGAAGTCGAATTTGAGACCCAACAGCAAGTCGTGCTGCCAGTCAGGGTTACCTGCTTTCTTAGAGTTGAATTTATCGTGGAAGCCTGATACGTTATACTCAAGACCCAGAGATACTACATCTGAAAGTCTGAAGTCAGCGCCGATACCTGCTTTACCCATTGGAATATATTTAGATTTATTCCAACGATATTCCATACCTTGTCTTCTGTCCGGAGCCTCATTGTGCAAACCTGCAGCGATACCCAAACCGATAAATACGTAAGGGTTGAATACACGGTAAAAATCATAGTTACCGATTGATGCCAGGTTCAACATAATGTCCGCTGTTCCTTGCAGATAGTTGAATTTGTAGTTAACCTCATTAGAGTTTGTTGCACCCTGAACACCGCTAACAAAAGCAGCGCCTTTACCTTGCCAACCTTGAGCGCTGAATCTCAAAGTCCATGCAGGTGCGAAATTCCAACCAAGGTTGATTGCTGCTGCCGGAGAGAGCAAGTTACCGATACCGGTCTCACCTACAGTGTAACCAACACCACCTTGTAATTGGAGATACCAATTCTTTTGGAAATCTTGAGCATTGACACTCAATGCGATAAGTGCTAATGCGACAATAGTGAATAGTTTTTTCATATCATTAATGTTATGTTAGTATATTCCTTTGAACCACAAATATAACAATTATTTTATTATATCATACATTTTCATCAATTGTTATTATAAAAATAATGTGTTAATTTTGAGAGATAAAAGCCAATCAGACAATCTATATTTAATACTTTACAATAATTATTATGACTGAATCTAAACAAAACAGTAACGTGATTCCTATTATCATGATGTACTTTATGTTCTTCATGATCGCATTCGTGACCAATCTGGCCGGATCAATGGGAGTAGTAGTTAAAGCACAATTCGGAGTATCAAACGCTTTGGCGCAACTCGGTACTTTCGTTAATTTCATCGCTTATGCTTGTATGGGTATCCCTGCAGGTATCATTGCAAAACGTAAAGGTTACAAATTCACAGGCCTTGCAGCTATTCTGGTCGGCATCCTGGGTGTAGGCGTTCAGCTTATTTCAGGTTTCGCAGCCTCATTTGCTGTTTACGTAGTAGGTGCGTTCATTGCAGGTTTCTCAATGTGTATGCTTAACACAGTTGTAAACCCGTTGCTTAACACAATCGGCGGCGGCGGAAACAGAGGTAACCAGCTCATCCAGTTCGGAGGTGTTTGTAATTCTGTCGGAGGAACTCTGGCACCTTATCTTGTAGGATGGATCGTCGGAGGTACTGTAGCTAACGCTCAGGTAATCCAAGTGGTTCCTGTTATGGTTATAGCTATGTTGATCTTTGCTCTTGCATTCGTCGTTCTGCTGTTTACCAAGATTCCTGAGCCTCATATGGAGACTGCTGAAGAAAGAGCTGCCCGTCTTTCAGGAAATGTTCAGAAGAATGCTCACAGTCCGCTTTCTTTCCGTCACTTCGTTCTCGGAGCGATTGCAATCTTCTTCTATGTAGGTGTTGAGGTAGGTATCCCTAATACTGCCAATCTATATATGTCAAATCTGCCTTCAGTAGGCCCTGCAGTAGCCGGAACATTCGTTGCAGCATACTGGCTGTTCATGTTGTTCGGCCGTCTGATCGGCGCCTCTGTCGGAGGTAAGGTTTCTTCAAAGGCAATGCTTACCACAGTCGGTACAATTGCTTTGCTGTTCGTTCTTTGCATTATGTTTATCCCTGAGAGTGCAACAGTTCCTTTCAGAGGCGCACAGGTACCTGTTAAGATGATATTTATGGTATGCTGCGGTCTTTGCACTTCAGTTATGTGGGGTAACATCTTCAACCTTGCAGCAGAAGGTCTGAGTAAATACACAGCTCCTGCATCAGGTATCTTTATGACACTTGTATGCGGCGGCGGTATTCTGACAGTCGTTCAAAATGCTGTAGCTGACGGTGCAGGTTATATGGCAAGTTACATTGTCCCTGCAATCGGTTTGATCTACATTCTGCTCTTCGCCCTTGTAGGTTCAAAGAACGTTAACAAAGACATTCCTACTGAATAATTCATAAACATTCTCTACAATGGATAAATACGTAGTAGGTGTAGATATTGGCGGAACAACCACCAAGATCGGTATTGTAGACAGAGACGGAAACATTCTCGGTCAAACTGTCATTACATCAAGATACGGAGCCGATGAGGCTGAAAAGTTCATGGATGCAGTCGTTGATACTGTAAGCCAGTTGGCAGAGGGGAAGATCTCCCTCAGTCAGATCGTAGGTTACGGTGTCGGCGGTCCGTGCGCTAACTATTACAGCGGCACGATTGACAATCCTATCAATCTTCCTTGGGCTCAGGGCCGTTCAGTTCCGATTAAAGAATACATCCAGAATAAAACCGGAGTTCCTTTGACTATCACCAACGACGCCAATGCGGCAGCTGTGGGTGAGATGATGTACGGCGCTGCCCGCGGTATGAAGGATTTCATCATGATTACCCTCGGCACAGGTGTCGGAAGCGGTATCATAATCAACGGACAGTTGGTACACGGACACGACGGTTATGCAGGCGAGCTCGGTCACACCATCATTGAGCGTCATAACGGACGCCCTTGCGGCTGTGGCAGAAGCGGTTGCCTTGACACATACGCATCAGCTACGGGCGTTGCAAGAACAGCCCGTGAGTGGCTGGCTACCGGAAACTATCCGGACAGCCCTCTGAACAAGCTTCAGGAGATAACTTCAAAGGATGTGTACGACGCTGCAATGGCCGGAGACAAGCTTTCAATTGAAATCTTCAACTTCACAGGTCATTTGCTCGGTACCGCTTTCGCCGACTTCGTAGCTTTCAGCGCACCTGAGGCTATCGTTCTGTTCGGCGGTCTGGCACGCGCAGGAGATTTGCTGTTCAAACCTATCAGAGAGGCTCTCGAGAAGAATGTACTGTTCTTCTGGAGCAACAAAGTCAAACTGATACACTCTTCACTCAAAGAGTCCGACGCAGCAATCTTGGGTGCAAGCGCTTTGGCTTGGTAATTTTAAATCACACCTTTTCTCAAGTATGAAGAAGTTTTCAATTTTGTTATTAACGGCGGCTGCGATGATATTCTCATCGTGCGCAGGAAATACTTTCCGTGTCGAGGGCACCATCACAGAGACCGATATGACCAACGGCGCCGTGGTAGTGATGACGGACCTGTTTACAGACGAGGCGGACACCGCCCACATTGTCGCAGGCAACTTCTCTTTCTCAGGCCCTGCGGACAAGACTACCATCAAAAGAGTCAGTCTGCTGACCAGATACGATATCCCTAATGACAATTACTGCACCTTCGTACCTGAGAAGGGAGTGATTAAAATGAATTTGGATGAACCTGAAACAATGGTTTTCCGTGGCCCGGTAAATACAGCCCTGTCTCAGTATTTCGCAGGTGTTGAAACTGCAAGGGACAACTACATTGCAGCTATGACAGAACTGGGAGATTACAGGACGGTTGAGGGCGGTATGGATATGGCTATGGAGATAGTTCAGACCTATAATGATGATATGGCTGCCTGGAATGATGCCACATTCGCAGAGAACAAGGACAATGCGGTGGCCCTGGCAATATTGCTTCTCCAGCAGAAGATTTATGAATTCGACTCCGTAGAGGAGCTGGATAAGTATCTTGAAGGAGCGGCAAGCTTCATCAAAGAGGATAAGAGAGTTCTTATACAGCGCGAATCATTGGTGGCCTTGAGCAAAACCGCAGAAGGCTCGATGTTCGTGGACTTTACAGGAGAAGACCCTGCAGGTAATCCGAGATCTTTGTCTGACTATGTTGGCAAAGGAAAATATGTTCTCGTAGATTTCTGGGCTTCTTGGTGCGGACCTTGTCGCGCGGAAATACCGAATATTATAAAGGTATACAATACGTATGCTAAGAAAGATTTGGTGGTTCTGGGCGTTCCTGTATGGGATGAAAGGCCTGACACCGATGCCGCTATGGCAGAGATGGGTATCAAGTACGATCAGATTTACGTAGGCGATGACAGAACTCCTACCAATCTTTACGGCATCAGCGGAATCCCTCACATCATTCTCTTCGGTCCTGACGGTACCATTGTCAAGAGGAATCTCAGAGGAGCTACTATAGAGGAGACAATCAAGTCTCTTCTATAGAGCTGCTCTCTATGCCTTTTTAGCTCAGCCGGTAGAGCAGCTCATTCGTAATGAGCAGGTCGCGGGTTCGAGTCCCGTGAAAGGCTCTTTATACTGGGGCCCCGCCCCAAACCCCGGGACTCCCGGGCTATAAGTCCTCCGTGACAAGCCCATCGGACACGCCCTCCGTCAGCGCTCTGATGAGCGCTTAATACAGGGGCTTCCGCCCCAAACCCCGGGACTCCCGGGCTATAAGTCCTCCGGGACAAGCCCATCGGACACGCCCTCCGTCAGCGCTCTGATGAGCGCTTTATACTGGGGCCCCGCCCCAAACCCCGGGACTCCCGGGCTATAAGTCCTCCGGGACAAGCC
>JAGDBY010000145.1 GCA_017958765.1 Bacteroidales bacterium
ATAAGCGAAATGTCGTAGGATGAGGTCATTACGATAGGGATCAGCCCTATATGCTCCGAGAATTTCTTGTAGGCTTTCTGACCCCGCCTGACCTGCTTCTCTTCTCCCTTCTTCAGCGATACGGTGATATGCTCGCTGGTACCGTCGTTGTTGATGTAGGTACCCACGATGGAAGTGACCGATTCTCCGTATCTGTAAGCGTGCAGGTCGCTCGAGTTGAAATAGCTCTTGGTCATAGAGAGATAGTGTATGGCGTCGAGCAGACTCGTCTTGCCTGTGCCGTTGTCCCCGGTGATGCAGTTAATCTTCGGGCAGCAAGAGACTTCGGCGCTTGCTATGTTCTTGAAATTGGTGAGTCTTATGGAGTCGAGATGCATAGTTGCAAAAGTACAAATTATTGTTTTGTATTTTACGTTTTTGTTATAATTTTGCAAGTTCCTGAACAGAAAATAAATATTAACTATAATGGCAGATAATAAAAAACATCAACCTACTGAAAATGAGCAAAATGTAGGTCAAACAGTCTCTTCAATCGAGACCTTTTTGAAAGAAAACGGTAATAAAATAAGCTATGTCGTAATAGCTATCCTCGTAATCGTGGCAGCATGCCTTCTTTTCAACAGGTATGTATCGGCTCCTAAGATTCAGGAGGCATTGGGACAGTCTTTCACAGCTGAGCAGTATTTCGCACAGGGTGATTTCGAGAAAGCCCTCAACGGTGACGGCAACGCTCTCGGTCTTCTCGACGTGATCGACGAGTACGGCAAGAAAGCGGGCGCTATCGTTTATTTCGAGGCAGGCGTTTGTCAGCTGCAGCTTAAAAATTACAACGAGGCTATCAACTACCTTAATAAATACAAAGGCAAAGACAACATTATCTCAGGAAGAGCACAGTGCTGCCTGGGTGATGCATATGTGGGTCTCGGCGATTTCAACAAGGCAATCTCTTGCTACGAGAAGGCTATCAAGGTCAACGGTGACAACATTCTTTCAGCACAGTACCTCTTCAAAGCAGGTCTTGTTGCAGAGGAGATGGGTCAGACTGAGAAAGCGCTCGGTTACTACGACCAGATTCAGGTGAAATATCCTCAGTCTCCGGAGGCAGTTGACATCGATAAATATATTTACCGCGTTAAAAACAGCAAATAACCGTTATGGGAAGAGCTTTTGAATTCAGAAAAGAGAGAAAGTTTAAACGTTGGGGCCATATGGCCAAGACGTTTACCAAAATAGGTAAGGAAATTACCATCGCCGTAAAGCAGGGCGGTCCTGACGTTACGGGAAACCCTCGTCTGCGCGCCCTCATCCAGACAGCCCGCAGTGAGAATATGCCTAAAGAGAATATCGAAAGGGCTATCAAGAAGGCGACTGATAAAGACCAAGCCGATTACAAGGAGGTTGTATACGAAGGTTACGGCCCTCACGGCGTCGCTATTCTGGTTGAGACAGCCACTGACAATACCAACAGAACCGTAGCGAACGTACGCAGCTACTTCAATAAATTCGGAGGCTCATTGGGTACTTCAGGCAGCGTTGAATTTATGTTCGACCGCAAGAGCGTCTTCAAAATCAAGGACAATCCGGACATCGACCTGGATATGCTCGAGCTTGAACTTATCGACTACGGCGCAGAGGAAGTGTTCAGAGAGGGCGGAGAGGATGACGACGATCCGGCTGTAATCATGATTTACGGCGAGTACACCGCTATGAACGACATCCAGAAATATCTCGAGTCCAATAACTACGAGATCCTGTCAGCCCAGTTCGACCGTTTCCCTAACGGAGAGTTGAAACATCTCTCTCCGGAAGACAGGGAGGAGATAGACAAACTCCTTGAGAAACTGGAAGAGGACGAAGACGTTCAGAATGTTTTCCACAACATGGAGTTGTAAAGAGAATTAAAGAGCGTTGCCTTCCGCGACGCTCTTTTAAATTTAAAACCAAGAATATACCGCGCGATGATAACCCCGACTGCTATCGCTGATTTCCGACAACTGGAAACCCCGTTTTTTTATTATGACATGGATTTGCTCAGAGAGACTCTCGGCCTGTTCAAGAAGCTTCTCGACAAATACGGGATCATAGGCCACTATGCCCTCAAAGCAAACGCCAACGACAGGATTGTAAAGGCTGTCAAAGACTTCGGCATCGGAGCGGAATGCGCCACCGGCAATGAGGTCTCTCTGGCTATAGCAAGCGGTTTCAATCCTAAAGACGTAGTATTCGCCGGTGTCGCCAAGACCGACAAAGAGATTCTCACTGCTCTTAAAGCCGATATCTACTGCTTCAACTGCGAGTCTGTCCAGGAGATCCAGGTGATCAATCAGCTTGCCGGCTCGCTGGGTAAGAAAGCGGACATAGCAATAAGGGTCAATCCTAACGTGGACGCCCATACTCACAAGTATATCACCACCGGCCTGAAGGAGAATAAGTTCGGCATCAGCCCTTGGGCTTTCGATGAAGTTCTGAAGGTAATAAAGGCTTCCAAGAATGTGAACTTCATAGGCCTTCATTTCCATATCGGCTCACAGATTACCGATATGTCAGTATTCAAAGAGCTTTGCATCAAGGTCGGCATTATCCAGAAATGGTTTGAAGATAGAGGTGTGAAGTTGGAGAATATAGACTTGGGAGGCGGACTGGGAGTGGATTACGCAAATCCGGACAAGAACCCTGTCCCTGCATTTGAGAAATATCTGAAGGTGATTCACGACAATCTGAAGCTCAGACCGGGACAGAAGGTTCACGTAGAGCCGGGACGTGCCGTTGTAGCTCAGTGTGGATACCTGATCTCCCGCGCCACCTATGTGAAGAAGGGGCTTGAGAAGAAGTTCGTCATTCTCGATGCGGGAATGAACAACCTTATCAGACCTGCTCTCTACGATGCTCACCACAAGGTGGAGAATATCTCTTCAAATGCCAGACGTACGAGATACGACGTTGTGGGAGCTGTGTGCGAAAGCAGCGATACATTCGCTTCGGACGCCCTAATCAACGCCACCAGCAGGGGTGACTTTTTCGCCATTCATTCAGCCGGCGCTTACGGCCAGGTGATGA
>JAGDBY010000026.1 GCA_017958765.1 Bacteroidales bacterium
ACCAGCTGATATTTGAGCCCGTTCTCTTTGGTAATCTGGTCGAACTTGGCTCTCAAAACTTCGAACAGGCGGAAGGAAGGTTTGCCCATAGCCGCCAGAACATTGTCCTGGGTATGTTCAGGGGCCACTTTCAGACGGCCGCTGGTGTGGTCTTTAATGAGAGTCTCCAGATATGCCTTGGAGGTATCGTCGATGTATCCGTCCTTGTTCAGGAACAGGTCGTAGCGGATTCCGCTCCCGATGTAGGCATTTCTGATACCTTCCACCTTCGATACGGCATCGTACAGCTCGAGGAGATTAGCGTGGGAGTTGTCCAGATTCTTGCACATTCTAGGGAAAAGGCACGACTGTCTGCTGCACTTTGCGCATATATCCTTGTTCTTTCCTCCCATTTTGTACATATTGGCCGTAGGGGCGCCCAAATCGGAGATATTCCCTTTGAAATCGGGAAGATTCTTAAGCTTCTCAGCCTCACTTACAATGGACTGGACAGATCTGGACTGGATGAACTTGCCTTGGTGAGCCGCTATCGTGCAGAAGTTGCATCCTCCGAAACAGCCGCGGTGGGTTGTAATGGAGAATTTTATCATATCGTAGGCCGGGATTCTCTTTCCTTTGTACCTCGGATGAGGCATCTTGGTGTAAGGAAGTGCGTAGATATCGTCCATCTCCTCCTCAGTTGCAGGGGGATACGGAGGATTGATGCAGACATATCTGTTGCCTACCTGCTCTACGAGCTTCATCGGATTTAGCACGTTCGCCTCTCTCTCTATGATGTTGAAATTCTGAGCAAAAGCAATCTTGTTCCTCTTACAGTCCTCGAACGAGTGGAGGTCGAAGAAATCGTCATCCGGCATCATATCGGAGCAGTAACCGATCTGAGGAATCCCCTTGATCTGCTCTTTGGTGGCGCCTCCCTTTACTGCGTCGGCCAGGGCCAGCATAGGCCTCTCGCCCATTCCGTATACCAGCCAGTCTGACCGGCTGTCTATCAGGATGGACGGCTTTAGAGAATCCGACCAGTAGTCGTAGTGGGTAAGCCTGCGGAGCGAAGCCTCTATACCTCCGATAACCAGAGGGACATCCGGATATAAATCCTTGATAATGTTGGAGTAAACCTTTACGGCATAATCGGGTCTGTAGCCGAATCTCCCCTCCGGGGTATAAGCGTCATTGCTTCTCAGACGCTTCGATGCAGTGTAGTGATTGACCATGGAGTCCATTGCTCCTGAGGTCACTGCAAAAAAAAGTTTCGGCGCTCCGAACTTGCGGAAATCCCGCAAGTCATCGCGCCAATTAGGCTGTGGAACCACAGCAACTTTATAACCGCTTGCTTCAAGAGTCCTGGATATTACCGCAGCACCGAAAGAAGGATGGTCGATATAAGCATCTCCCGTAAAGAGAATTACGTCAGGAGCGTCCCATCCGAGGGCATCCATCTCTTTCTTGGTGGTGGGTATCGAGAACATATTACATCCTATCAGGGAGGCTTATTCCCAAGATATCCATTGCTTTAACCAATACTTTTGCAATCACGTCGATAAGCAGGAGCCTGCGGGCCTTGATCTGTTGGTCGGGCTCTTTCAGAATTGATACGTCGTGATAATATTGGTTGAACTCTTTGGCAAGATCGTATGCATAATTTGCTATCAGAGCAGGTGAATGCGCCTGTCCGGCTTCAGCTACTTTGTCAGGGAAGGAGTTTAGAATCTTGACGATTTCTTCTTCCTTAGCCAGCATCTGAGAGTCTGTAAGTGAAGGTGTTATGTTCTGCTCTGCAGCTTTTCTCAAAATCGATTTAATACGTGCGTGAGTGTACTGAATGAAAGGACCGGTGTTGCCGTTGAAATCAATTGATTCCTTAGGGTCGAAGAGCATAGTCTTCTTAGGGTCCACTTTGATGATAAAGTATTTCAGGGCGCCCAAGCCTATCATTCTGTAGAGGGACTCTCTCTCCTCTTCTGCCAGGTCATCCAGTTTGCCCAGCTCCAGAGAGGTCTCTTTTGCAGTATTGTACATCTTTTCAATCAAGTCGTCGGCATCTACTACGGTGCCTTCCCTTGATTTCATCTTTCCTTCCGGAAGTTCCACCATTCCGTAAGAGAGGTGGTAGATTGCTTCCGACCAGTCAAAGCCCAATTTGCCGAGAATCAGTTTCAGTACCTGGAAATGGTAGTTCTGCTCATTTCCCACTACGTAGATCATCTCGTCAAAATTGTACTCTTCGTGTCTTCTCTCCGCGGTGCCAAGGTCCTGAGTCATATAGACCGATGTCCCGTCGCTACGAAGGAGCAGCTTTTCGTCAAGGCCGTCCCCCTGGAGGTCGCACCATACGGAGCCGTCCGGGCGTCTGTAGAAGATCCCGCTCTCCAAGCCTTTCATAACCAGAGCCTTTCCGAGAAGATAAGTCTGAGATTCGTAATAGATTTTGTCAAATTTGATACCCAGATTCTCATAGGTAATGTCAAATCCGTCGTAAACCCATCCGTTCATCTTCTTCCACAGAGCGACAGTTTCAGGATCGCCGCTCTCCCATTTTACGAGCATCTCCTGAGCCTCTTTCAGGCAGGCAGCCTTCTTTTCGGCATCCTCTTTATCTACGTTCTCATTCTCCATAATCTGCTTAACCTCAGCGGAAAGCATCTCATTGAACTTGACGTAGTAGTTGCACACGAAATGGTCGCCTTTTATGCCGGTAGATTCAGGTGTAGTGCCGTTGCCGAACTTCAGCCAGGCCAGCATTGACTTGCAGATGTGAATGCCGCGGTCGTTTACCAGATTGACTTTGATAACGTTGTGACCGTTGGCCTCGAGAAGTCTTGAAACAGACCATCCGAGCAGGTTGTTGCGGATGTGGCCTAGGTGAAGGGGCTTGTTGGTGTTAGGTGAAGAGAATTCCACCATAACAGTCTTGCCGCTCGCCGGGAGCTGGCCCCAATCAGAGCTGGCGGCTATATTGGCGAAGACACCGTTCCAATAATCGGGAGAAAGTTTGATATTCAGAAAGCCTTTGACCACATTAAAAGAAGAAACTTCCCCGAGATTGGATTGTAACCACTCTCCAATCTCCTGGGAAGTTATTTCCGGTGATTTATGGCTTATTCTAAGAAGAGAGAAGGTGACAATTGTAATATCACCTTCAAACTCTTTTCTTGTAGCCTGTGTCTGTATCTGATCGGGAGCAATATCCGCTCCGTAGAGATCTTTTACAGCGACAACAGCCTTAGATACTATAAAATCGCTGGGATTCATCAAAAATTACTTGATTCCTTTGTATTTCAACATAGGTTCGATAGAAGGCTCGTGGCCACGGAAGTTTACATAAAGATCCATGCCTCTCAACTCGCCTGCTTTCTCAAGGAATTCGTGACGGTATCTGTCAGCAACTTCTTTGTTGAATACATCGCCTGTCTCAACAAATGCCTCGAATGCGTCGCAGTCAAATACTTCTGCCCAGAGGTAAGTGTAGTATCCTACATCATAACCGCCTACAATGTGGTTGAAGTAAGGGAATCTGTAACGTGGAGGGATTTGGCTGATAAGACCTCTGCTTGACAAGTCGTCTGCCTCAAACTTCAGAAGATCGAAGTCTGCAGGGAAGCTTGTCTGGCTGTAAAGGTCGATATCCATATACATAGCTGCAACACGCTCTGAAGAAGCGAAACCTGCACCGAATGAGTTGTAATCCAAATATTTCTGAACCAACTCGTCAGGAATAGCCTCACCTGTTACATAGTGTTTAGCCATATATTTGATAACCTCAGGAACCTCTGCCCAGTGCTCGTTAAGCTGTGATGGAAGCTCAGAGAAGTCACCCAGACCGCCTTTACCCATCAAGCTTGCAAGAGCGTGACCGAACTCGTGGAACAAAGTCTCAACATCATCGTAAGTCATCAAGCAAGGGATCTTACCTACTGGCTGAGGGAAGTTAGCGTTGATACGGATGAATTGAACCTGTCCTGTAGAAGCGTCACCACGACGTACTGTACCGCAAGATGCGCCGTTGCCTTTAAGACCCGGACGAGCGAATACGTCGAAGAATACGATACCCAGAGGAGTGCCGTCAGCGTCGAGACACTCAACACCTGAAGTCTGATCGTTAGGAGTAGCGTAAGGGATTACGCGGAACTGAAGACCGAACAGCTTGTTTGCTACATAGAACAAACCTTCGCGAACGCTCTCGAATGGGAAGTAAGGAGCAAAATCTTCTGCAGTTACGTCATACATTTCACTTCTGACTTTCTCCATATAGTAACGGTAGTCTGCAGGAAGAACCTCAGTGATACCGTCTTTAGCAGCTCTCTCAGCGATCAAAGCAGCCTCTTTAGCAGAAGTTGCAACTGTAGGAGCCCAAGTCTTGTCCAAAAGATCGTAAACAGTCTTGGCGTTGCCTGCCATTCTGGTAGTCAATCTTTGGTCTGCATAGCTCTTGTAACCTTGAAGTTTAGCTCTTTCGAGTTTGTACTTAGCAATGTTAACAAGTGTATCTACGTTGTTGTACTCGTTGTCATTGTTACCGCGGTTCAGGTAAGCATCCATAACTTTGATACGGAGGTCGCGGTTGTCTGCGAATGTCAAGAAAGGAATAGCGCTTGGGTTGTCCAAACCGATGAGCCATTTACCAGGGCTGCCGGCTTTCTTAGCACGCTCAGCTGCGTCTTCAATGAAAACTTCGCTAAGACCTGCAAGATCTTCCTCTTTATCGATCAACATTGTCCAGTTAGCAGTTTCAGCAGTTACGTTAGAAGAGAATTTTCTCTGTGCTGCTGAAAGAAGAGTGCCGAGGCGGTTATACTCCTCCTGTTGCTCAGGAGTCATTTTTGAGTTCTGGTTCTGCTGTCCGCCGCCGTACTGACCGCCTTGACCGCCTTGGCCAGGCTGTGCGTTAAGGGCGTTGTAAGCTCTCTCGATAGCTCTTACGGTATTCTCATCATAAAGACCTTCGTCATTACGGTGCTCATAAACGTAAGTTACTCTCTCTTTGTAAGCCTCGTTGTTGTTCAACTCCTCATTGTGAGCGCGGGTCAACTCCTGAATCTTGTCGTTAACTTCTTTGTTAGCGTCATTCATATAGTTGGCTGTTCTCAATGACCAAGCTTGCTGAATGTTAGCGAGTTTCTTACCTGTGTTGTTTCTAGCTACTATTGTGTTCTCATAAGTAGCCTCTTCTGCGTTGTTTACGATAGCTTCAATCTCAGCGTTCTGCTCAGCGATTGCAGCTTCGATAGCAGGAAGGTAGTGTTTCAACTCAATCTTGTCGTATGGAGCGATTCCGTAAGGATCTGTCCACTCACCAAGAAGAGGGTTAGTTTTTGCACAAGAGCATACTGCCAATGCAACTAATGCAACTAGTAATACTTTTTTCATTGGAATAGTTTTGTATTAGGTTTTTGTTAAATAAACTTTCTTTTAACCGAGGTAACTCTTCAACAGCTTGCTTCTTGCGCTGTGTCTGAGTCGACGTATAGCTTTCTCTTTAATCTGGCGCACCCTCTCCCTTGTAAGATTCTGCTCTTCACCGATCTCCTCCAAAGTCTTCTCCTGGCATCCGATGCCGAAGAATGACTTGATAATTTCGCGTTCTCTCTCTGTAAGGGTGGAAAGCGCACGCTCAATCTCCTTGTTCAGCGATTC
The DNA here is from genome assembly GCA_017958765.1 of Bacteroidales bacterium. Taxonomy (GTDB): domain Bacteria; phylum Bacteroidota; class Bacteroidia; order Bacteroidales; family UBA932; genus Equibacterium. Next base: position 5,635 of record JAGDBY010000026.1, read on the forward strand.
GTTCACAAGCCCTTTGTCGGCTATCGGAGAATCGTTGTTTACCAGGACGTCAAGCAGGTTGTTGTCTTCGCCGTCCACAAAAGGAGCGTCAACAGAGACGTGACGGCCCGAAACTCTCAGAGTGTCGTTGATCTTGTCTCTGGAAATATCAAGAATCTCAGACAACTCTTCAGGAGAAGGCATACGCTCGTTCTCCTGCTCGAATTTACTGAGAGCTTTATTGATTTTGTTGAGTGAACCTACCTGGTTAAGAGGCAGGCGGACGATTCTGGACTGTTCTGCCAGAGCCTGCAGAATGGATTGGCGAATCCACCATACTGCATAGGAGATGAACTTGAAACCGCGGGTTTCATCGAATTTCTCTGCAGCCTTGATCAGACCGAGGTTGCCTTCGTTGATAAGATCGGGCAGGCTCAAACCCTGATTCTGATACTGTTTTGCTACGGAAACGACAAAACGGAGATTGGCGCGGGTCAATTTCTCAAGAGCTTCCTGATCGCCCTTTTTGATCCTCTGCGCTAATTCAACCTCTTCTTCAACCGTTATAAGATCCTCTCTACCAATCTCTTGCAAGTACCTGTCAAGGGATGCGCTCTCCCTATTGGTAATTGACTTTGTAATTTTTAACTGTCTCATGCATGTACGATAACTCGCAAAGATAATTAATAAATATTAATTATTCTTACAAATCAACCATTATTTCTCGTTGAATATTATCACGCAGAACAGTTAAAACAGCCTTTTCACCCGGACGGAGTTTATTTACCTGAGTCTGAACCTCTGATGCGGTAGGCACTTTCACCAGATTTATCTCTTTGAGAATGTCACCGGACTTAATCCCTGCACTTGCTGCCGGGCTCCCTGATTTGACGTCTGTAATCAGCACTCCGTTCTCGGTATCTGTCATAGTGATACCCAGAGTTGCGCGGACTACCTTGCCGTACTTGATGAAGTCGTCTGTGATTCTCTGAACTATGTTTACAGGAACCGCAAATGAATAACCTGTATAAGAACCTGTCAATGAGACGATTGAGGTATTGATACCTACGAGCTGGCCTGAAGCGTTCACCAAAGCTCCTCCACTGTTTCCCGGGTTTACGGCGGCGTCGGTCTGAATGAATGACTCAACTCTGAAAGAGCCGTCGTAGTTAGGGAAGTTTCTTCCTTTGGCGCTCACGATACCCGCCGTGATTGTAGAACGCAAATCGTACGGACTGCCGATAGCCAGAACCCATTCTCCGAGTCGCAGATCGTCGGAATCACCCATCTCGATAGGGATGATATCCTTTGCATCTATCTTAAGCAGAGCAAGATCCGTTGCAGGGTCGGTACCTATCACCTGAGCCGGATAGACTGTATTGTCGTAGAGAGTGATCTCCACTTCATCGGCGTCGGCCACCACGTGATTGTTGGTGACAATATAGCCGTCCTGAGAGATGATTACACCTGATCCGATACCTACTTCGTCCTTAGGGGTTGCTGCGAAACCGAACAGCAGGTCATATATCGATGACGGGGCCTGATACCTCGCCCTTTTTACCACTTTGACATACACCACTGAATTGACTGCCATTTCGGCAGCGTCTGAGAAATAAGTGCCGTCCATTTTAGGGATGGAAGTTCTTACTCTCCGTGTGTTAGCATTACTGTCTTCAATTAGCTGTTTTTCGAATGAAGCCACCTCGTCTCGCTGGCTAAACAACTTATTTACTGCAAAATAAGAAACGCAGCCAGAT
>JAGDBY010000146.1 GCA_017958765.1 Bacteroidales bacterium
CCCGATCTGGGCCGCTGCATCGGCGAGAATGGTCTTCTCTATAGTCGATACCAGCTCTTCGAGACCGTCGAGGCACGAAGTTATTCTCCTGATTGCCGGAACGCTCTCTCCCTCAGCTATTATTTTGGAGATACTCTTTAGGCCTCTGCTCAGCTGCAGAACCTCCCGGGGAGCAATCCTTCCGGCAGCAGCCTTGGAAACTATTCTCTCCAAATCTCCGATGTTTGAAATCTGCCCTCTCAGGCTCTCACAGAGCTCTTCACTGTCAAATACCGCCTGCACCAAATCGTGCCTTGCTTTGATGTCGTCCGGATTCTTGAGAGGCATCGCAAGCCATTCTCTGAGCTTTCTCGCACCCAGAGGACTCGACGTTTTGTCAATGGACTGGATAAGGCTGACTCCCTGGGCGCCGGCAAGGGAATTGAACACCTCAAGGTTGCGGAAAGTGAACCGGTCAATCCACACGAAGTCGTCCCTGTCCACACGGGAGATGGATTTGATATGGTCTATGTTCTTGTGCTCGGTAAGATCCATATAGAACAGGATGGCTGCAGCCGCAGCTATTCCCATCGACATCCCGCTGATTCCGAAACCGGAAAGGGTCTCCAACCCGAAATGGGTGAGCAGCTTCTTCTCTCCTGCGCTTCTGGAGAAGGCCCACTCGTCGAGGGCGGTGATGTAAAAACCTGTGCCGAAGCGGGATATGAATCCTTCCTTATAACCTTTGGACAGGAGCACCTCTTTCGGAGAAAAATCATTCAGAAGAACCTCTATGTAGTCCATGTTCCCCTCGGCCACTTTGAAAGTGCCCGTTGACACATCCAGAAAGGCAACTCCACCTTTATCTCCTTCGAAGAAGCAGGCGCAAAGGAAGTTGTTCTCGCTCTCTTTGAGAAGGCTGTCGTTGAAGCTCACTCCGGGAGTAACCAGCTCTGTGACGCCCCTTTTTACTATTTTTTTGGTCAGTTTAGGGTCTTCCAGCTGGTCACATACGGCCACTTTGTAGCCGGCTTCCACCAGTTTGGGAAGATAGCTGTCTATAGCGTGATGGGGAACTCCTGCAAGCTCGGTGTAAGCTCCGCCTCCTACAGGCTTGCGTGTCAGCACCAGCCCCAGCACTTTGCTGGTAACGAGCGCGTCCTCTCCGAACGTCTCATAGAAGTCGCCAACGCGGTAGAACAAGATGCAATCGGGGTATTGCGCCTTGATCTGGGCGAACTGCTTCATCATCGGAGAGACGGTTGTTTTCTCTGTTGCCCTACCTACAAAATTATAGAAAAAGTGTATCTTTACGAAGAGGATTTTCTTATGAATGTAAGGCCGAAAAAATATCTCGGACAGCATTTTCTCACAGATCTCTCTGTGGCGCAGAGAATTGTTGACTCCCTTGGCTCGACAGCCCGCAACGTGCTTGAAATCGGGCCGGGAATGGGCGTTTTGACACAGTTTCTCCTGCAAAGAGATGACATCTGCCTCAACGTCGTGGAGATAGACGAAGAATCGGTGGATTACCTCAGGGAGCACTACCCTCAGCTGGCTTCGCATCTTTATTCTGCGGACTTTCTTCAGATGGATCTCGCCAGAATCTACGGCAGCGAGCCGTTTGCCCTTATCGGAAACCTCCCTTACAATATCTCCTCCCAGATATTCTTCAAGGTGCTCGATTACAGAGAATCGGTACCCGAGATTGTATGTATGGTGCAGAAAGAGGTGGCCGAGAGAATCGCCTC
>JAGDBY010000147.1 GCA_017958765.1 Bacteroidales bacterium
ACTTCTATATTCTCCTGGCTGATATTGAACAGCCACCTTGCCTCAATCAGTTCCAGGCCTTTGTTCATCAGGCTTGCCGAGTCGATAGTGACCTTGGCTCCCATTTTCCAACGAGGGTGTCTGAGCGCCTGCTCTTTAGTGGCAGAATAGATCTCTTCCCTGGAAGCATTCAAGAAAGGACCTCCCGATCCTGTGAGCAGAATCTTCTCCACCTTAGAATACTGCCCGGCGTGAAGGCACTGGAATATTGCAGAATGCTCGCTGTCCACCGGGATTATGCCTGCGCCGTACTGCGAAGCGAGCTTGGTGATAATCTCACCGGCAGCGACGAGAGTCTCTTTGTTGGCCAGGGCGATTGTTTTCCCCGCCTGAATTGCGGATACCGTAGGTCTCAACCCGGAGATGCCCACCATCGCGGTAAGGACAATATCGATGTTCTCTCCCTTGACTAACTCGCAGATAGAGTCCATCCCGGAGAATACCTTTATGTCGAGAGGGTCGAGAGCACTCTGCACCTCGTCATACTTGTCGCCGTCGCAGATTACCACGCTGTTCGGACGGAAGCGGGCTGCCTGTTCTATCAGAAGAGTACTGTTTGTCTTTGCCGTGAGAATCTCTACCTGAAAAAAGTCGGGATGCTGGCTGATAACGTCAAGAGCCTGTGTCCCGATTGAGCCGGTAGAACCTAAGATGGCAACTCTCTTCATAGTTAGAACTTGATAAACAGTGTAGGGTCTATGGCTTCTCCTTCGTGCCAGAGCTCGAAATGGAGGTGGGTGCCCGTACTCAGACGTCCGGTATTGCCCACGATAGCAATAGGAGAACCTGCCTGAACCTTGTCTCCTACTGATTTGAGCAGCTCTTCGTTGTGCTTGTATATGGAGATAAGGTTATTGTCGTGCTGGATCTGAATGGTATAGCCGGTGTTGTCGTTCCATCCGGCGCTGATCACGGTGCCGTCGAGGACGCTGAAGACGCTTGTCCCTTCAGCGGCGGCTATATCTATGTAAGGATGGTCTATAGCTGTGTTGAAACCTTCCGTCACAATGCCTTTGATAGGTGTGAAGAAGTGGAGACCCTCAATCTGGTTGATTTTGATCTTCTGCTGGGCTAGGTTGAACTGCTCCTCCGCCTTGACTTCGTTCCTGAGAATAGAATCTTGCTGAGCGTACATAAGACTGTAATAGTCCTGAACTCCAACAGAGTCCCGGGCATAGGACATACTCTCCATACTGATAGGCTCCTGGCCTGTAATAATTCTCTGGATATTACCGACTTGCAGCGCCCACAGCGAAATCTCCCTCTCAAGGGAATCGATCTTGAGCTGGTTCTCGATGGCGGTCTGCTGGGTCAACTTGGAAGGGTATCCCTTTACGGTGTGCCGCAGAGGTGTGAATGACAGCAAAACGTATGTAAGGGCGATGATAACCAGTACAATTGTGATTATCAGCGCGGTCAGCATCTTCTTGGTCGTAGCCTTAGAATACAGAACGGCGTGAGAATCAAAGTCGTTGACGGTGATTCTGATTTTGTTAGCCGTTTTTTTTCGTTTTGCCATAATAAACTAAATTTGCGGTATGGATAGGATAGTCGGTATCGATTACGGTCGCAAGAGAACGGGGCTCGCTGTAAGTGACCCTCTGAAGATCTTTGCGTCTGCACTGGAAACCGTCCAAACTACAAAGATAATAGAATATCTCAAGAATTACGCCTTGCAGGAGACCATAATTCTTTTTGTGGTAGGGTATCCCATCAATATGGACAACACCCCTTCCCAGGCAGCGGCCGACGTGGATATTTTCCTAAAACAGCTCCGCAAGCACTTCCCTCAAATCCCTGTGGTATTGGAAGATGAGCGTTTTACATCAGTTCTTGCTCACAAAGCGATGATAGACGGCGGGATGAAAAAGTCAGATCGGCGGGACAAGATGAACGTCGATAAAATCAGCGCGGCCATTATTCTCCAGACTTATCTTGACAGGAAGAAGTAATTCTCGTCAATTTACTTGGCAGGAGGAGATGCTACTTGTCAATTTGCTTGACAGGAGGAGATAATCCGCTTCACTTTAGATACTTTCTCACTTAACTCTTCATCAGTCTGAGCCTCGCAGATAAAGCGGAGGTACGGCTCCGTGTTTGAAGGGCGGATATTGAACCACCAAGTAGAGAATTCCATCCTGTATCCGTCGAAATCGTAGAATGCCGTAACCTTCTCGGTAGAAGAGAAATAGTCCTTCACGGCATCCATTGCGCCTTTCTTATTCTCTATCTTGAAGTTAATCTCTCCGGAATTCCTGTATTTGGAGATGCGCGAGACGGCCTGGGATACGGTAATCCCCTGTTTCTTGAAGTCGGCTACGATACCCAGAATAATCAGTGCAGCCATCAGGCCGCTGTCAGAGTAGAAGAAGTCTTTGAAGTAGTAGTGGCCTGCCAGCTCCCCGCCGTAGAGGCCGTCGAGTTCGCTCAGCTTAGGGGCGGCAAATGCGCGTCCCACACGCCAGGTGGCCATCTTCGCCCCCATCGGGACGAGGTATTCTCCCACTGACTTGGAGCTTCTTATGTCCTGAAGCACAGTGGCGCCCTTATTGTTGCCGTCCTTGAAAAAGTAGTGCCCCATAAGGGCTATCATCAGGTCCGGCGAGATAAACTGATCCTTTTCATCCACGAACATAACCCTGTCGGCGTCACCGTCGAAGATCACGCCGATATCGCACTTTTTCTCCCTGACAAGATTCTGCAGGTCGACAATATTCTCCGGTACGAGTGGATTGGCTTCGTGATTTGGGAAGGTGCCGTCCAACTCATCAAAGAGGTAGTGAGGCTGCTCTCCGAACAGATCTTTTGCGAAGAGAGCCGCCATCCCGGTCGAGATGTCCATAGCTATGTTGAGGTCGGAGATGTCGCTC
>JAGDBY010000148.1 GCA_017958765.1 Bacteroidales bacterium
GGTTGAACTCGAACTGGCTGCCGGGTTCGCGGACATTCTCGTAGAAATGCTTGCTGAGGTCCTTTATAAGGCCTATTGCATTCTGGAGGCCTTCCTTGTCGCGTGCCATACCTACATATTCCCACATAATGTGGCCGAGCTCTTTGTGTATGCTGTCAGGAGATCTCTTGCCTTTAATGGCGAGAAGCTTGCCGATTCTCTCATTGATGTCGTTCTCTGCTTTCTCAAATGCAGGGTCGTTGGTATCGGTCTTAGGCTCTTTGAACTTGGTAGCCAGGTAGTCGCCGATAGTATATGGGAGAATGAAGTAGCCGTCTGCAAGACCTTGCATCAAAGCCGATGCACCGAGGCGGTTTCCGCCGTGGTCTGAGAAGTTGGCCTCACCGATAGCGTAGAGACCTGGGATGGTGGTTTGAAGATTATAGTCAACCCAGAGGCCTCCCATTGTGTAGTGGATAGCTGGGAAGATCATCATAGGCTCTTCATAAGGATTGACGTCGTTGATCTCTTCATACATCTGGAACAGGTTTCCGTATTTCTCTTCGATGTATTTGCGTCCCTTCTGCTCCATGCAGGTCTTGAAGTCGAGGTAAACTGCCAAACCCTGCTCATTTACACCGAAACCAGCGTCGCAGCGCTCTTTAGCGGCACGTGAAGCAACGTCACGCGGTACAAGGTTTCCGAAAGCAGGATAACGGCGCTCGAGATAGTAGTCTCTGTCCTCTTCTGCTATCTGGCTAGGCTTGAGAGTGCCCTTGCGCAGCTTCTCAACATCCTCATGTTTCTTAGGAACCCAGATACGTCCGTCATTACGGAGAGATTCGGACATAAGGGTAAGCTTACTCTGCTGATCGCCGTGAACAGGGATACAGGTCGGGTGGATCTGTGCAAAGCAATGGTTAGCGAAGAATGCACCCTTCTTGTAGCACTGCCAAGCAGCCGAACCGTTAGAGTTCATAGCGTTTGTAGAGAGGAAGTATGCGTTGACGTATCCTCCGGTAGCGAGAACCACTGCGTGAGCTCCGAAACGTTTGATTTCTCCGGTAGTCAGGTCACGGGCGATGATACCTTTAGCCTCTCCGTTAATCAGGATAAGATCCAGCATCTCGTGACGTGGATAACTCTTTACAGAACCTTTTGCTACCTGTCTGTTGAGGGCAGCGTATGCTCCGAGCAGAAGCTGTTGGCCTGTTTGTCCGCGGGCATAGAATGTACGGCTAACCTGAGCACCTCCGAATGAACGGTTGTCAAGCAGTCCGCCGTAGTCGCGTGCAAAAGGAACTCCCTGAGCGACACATTGGTCAATGATGTTATTACTTACTTCAGCAAGACGGTAAACGTTCGCCTCGCGGCTACGATAGTCTCCACCTTTGATAGTATCGTAGAATAGACGGTAGATGGAGTCATTGTCGTTCTGGTAGTTTTTAGCAGCGTTTATACCGCCCTGAGCAGCGATAGAGTGAGCGCGGCGAGGAGAATCACTGATACAGAATATCTTAACATTGTATCCAAGTTCTCCCAAACTAGCAGCAGCAGAAGCTCCTCCTAAGCCTGTACCAACAACGATGATTTCCATCTTTTTCTTATTGGCAGGGCTGACAACTTTGATATGTGCCTTGTGATTGGTCCATTTTTCAGCCAACGGACCTTCAGGTACGTGAGAAATTAGTTCTGTCATAATATGATTAGAGTTGTAGTGTAATTATCCATTATATTCTACAAATATCCAATTTTTTTCTGAATTTTTCTAATTTTGCTCTTGACAAAAGGATTTGTTATGGAATTTTTCGCTACGGCCGGCAATATTCCGGTCCACATTTATGATTCTAAAGTAGGCGACAAATGTGTGATTCTCCTTCATGGCTATCTGGAAACCATGTATATATGGAGTGAATTCAATGAGCTTCTGACAAAAGAATACCGCGTGATCGCCATCGATCTGCCGGGTCACGGACTTACTTCCAGCGGACCGGTTAATACGATGGAGTTCATTGCGACGGTGGCAAAAGATGTTCTGGCAATTTGCGGAGTGGATAAGGCTGCCGTAGCCGGACACTCTTTGGGCGGTTATGTAGCGCTGACCTGCTGCAGGCTCTTCCCTGAGACCTTCACAAAGCTGATTCTGCTCAACTCACACCCTTATCCGGACCTTCCGGAAAAGGCCGAAGACAGGGCCCGCGAGATCTCTATAATCGAGAGCGGAAAGTTGGAGACGCTGGCGAACGTATCCATCCCGAAGATGTACAACAGCGATTCTCTGCGTGTTTTCGATGAAAAAATCAGAGAGACCATAGAGCTGTGCGAAACTCACGATCCTGAAGGAATCGCAGCCTGTGTGAAGGGTATGATGCAAAGGGCCGACAGTACAGAATTCCTGAAGAATACCGACATCCCTACCCTCGGAGTTATGGGAGACAGGGATCTGTTCATCCCTCTCGATATGATAGAGAGGATGAAGAAGGACTTCCCTAAAGTCAAATTCGTAGTTATTGAAGACTGCGGACACAACTCTTTTATAGAGAAAAGAGAGGTTGTAATGCAGCTTCTGAAGGACTTTATCTAGTCCTGTTAGTATCTGGTGAAAGGATATCTTGCTGCATAAACCTCCGATACCATTTTATACAGGCTGTTTCTGAGCTTGTCTATCTGTATTTTCTCCGTTGCGCTGATAAAGATGCACGGAGAATTCTCATTGCTCATCCAGCTTTGCTCCAGCTCTTCGAGAGTGTAGTTCTTCGCTGTTTTTTCTTCCAGAGAGAACTCGTCATACTCCTGGTATGTGTAGGCGTCAATCTTGTTGAACACCATAAATACAGGCTTGTCTCCTGCTCCGATGTCCTTCAGGGTGTTGTTTACCACCTTGATCTGGTCGTTGAAGTGAGGATGGGAGATATCCACTACGTGGAGCAGAATGTCGGACTCGCGCACCTCTTCGAGGGTGCTTTTGAAGGCCTCGATCAGCTGGGTAGGCAGTTTTCTGATAAACCCTACGGTATCGCTCAGCAGGAAAGCGGTATTCTCTATGACCACTTTTCTGACGGTGGTGTCAAGAGTGGCAAACAGCTTGTTTTCGGCCAGGATTTCACTCTTTGAGAGCAGGTTCATCAATGTGCTCTTGCCTACGTTAGTGTATCCCACTAGGGAAACGCGCACCATTCTGTTGCGGGTGTTTCGCTGAGCGGCCATCTGACGGTCGATTTTGGCGAGCTGCTCTTTCAGTTTGGAGATCTTTTCGAGAACAATTCTTCGGTCGGTCTCCAGCTGACTCTCTCCCGGACCTCTCATCTTGATACCTCCCCGCTGTCTCTCAAGGTGAGTCCACATACCGGTAAGTCTTGGGAGAAGATATTGATACTGAGCCAGTTCTACCTGAGTTTTAGCATAGGCTGTCTGGGCTCTTTCGGCGAAGATGTCGAGAATAAGGCCGGTCCTGTCGAGAACGCTGCACCCTACCTCCTTTTCGATGTTTCTCATCTGAGAAGGTGAGAGTTCGTCGTCAAAGATTATGTAGTCGATTTTGTTTTCATTGACGTAGGCCTTGATCTCCTCTAATTTCCCGGTACCGAAATAGAATCTGGAAGAGGGATGGTCCAGGCGCTGGGTAAACCTCCTGACGGTTTGAATGGAAGCGGTATGGGCCAGAAACTCCAGTTCGTCCAGATACTCCTTGGTCTGGTCGACTGAATCTTTGTCCCGGATGATGGTGGCCAGCACGGCCGTCCTTTCTATTTGCTCTTGTTCCATTCTCTATAACGTAAGGAGGGGATATAAAAACCCCTTTCTAACGCGTGTTAAAAAGGGGTTAACTGGAAACAACTTAGATATATTATCTGAGTTGGAAAATCACAGGGAAAGTGTATGATACTTTCACAGCGCGGTCACGTTGTTTACCAGGTGTCCATTTTGGAGAGCGTGATACGATACGTACCGCCTCTTGATCCAATGAAGAGTCAACTCCACGGACAACTTTTACGTTTTTAACAGAGCCGTCAGTATCAACGGTGAACTGAAGAATAACACGGCCTTGAATACCGTTTTCCTTTGCTATCTCTGGGTAAACCAAGTTCTTGTTAACCCATTTTGTGAATTCGTTGGCGTCACCACCTTGGAAAGATGGTTTGTGCTCAACCAAAGCAAATGGAATAGCCTCTTCTTCAATTACTTCCTCTTCAACAGTTGCAATATAGTCAACTACCTCCACACCGATGGAAGCATCATCCTCGAATGAGAATACTGCATCCTCTACCTCGATGTTATCGTCAACGATGTCGATAGCGTCTGACAATACAGGAATCTTAGGCATCTCTTGTGGCTGGATAGGTTGCTCTTGAGTGATAGGAATAATCTCCTCTTCAATAACAACGACCTCTTGGTTATCAAAAATTGAAGAAGTCTTCTCTTTTGACTGCCATTCGAATGCAAGGAACAGAACGCCTAATGCAACGATCAAACCGATTTCTCTGAACAGAGTAACGGTTTTGGTTAAGTCCGCTTTTGGTGATTTTTTAATTTCCATTATGTTTTTACTTTAAAATTGCCGTTAGTAACTGCGTAAAGGTATGAATAAAAATTTTAGTTACCAACAATTTTTATGTAAAAATGTTGATAATTTAAATAAGGTTCATCTCTTTAAGAACGCTATTTGTCTTATTTACAGCGGCTGCGCTTGCTTCAAAGGCAGCTTTTTCTTCTGCGTTGAGGTCAATCTCGATGATCTTTTCGACACCGTTTTTGCCGATAACTGCAGGAACGCCGATGCAAATATCGTTCATTCCGTACTCACCCTCGAGTGCTACACAGCAAGGGAATACTTTCTTCTGGTCAAGAATGATAGATTTAACCATTGTAGCTGCAGCTGCGCCCGGAGCGTACCAAGCAGAAGTGCCGAGAAGTTTAGTCAAGGTAGCGCCTCCGACCATAGTGTCGGCAACGATCTTGTCTGCAACCTCTTTAGAAACCAATTTAGTAACGCTTTGGCTCTTGTAGGTAGCTTTGCTGATAAGAGGAATCATTGTTGTGTCGCCGTGACCGCCGATTACGATACCCTCAACATCGCTTGGAGCTGCGTTAAGAGCTTGGCTGATATAATAGTTGAAACGGCTGCTGTCAAGTTGTCCGCCCATACCGATAACTTTTGCTTTAGGCTTACCGCTGGTCTTGTATGTGAGGTAAGTCATTGTATCCATAGGGTTTGCAATCATCAAGAATATAGCGTTCGGAGAATATTGCATAGCGCTCTTAACAACGCTGCTTACAATACCTGCGTTTACACCGATGAGCTCTTCGCGGGTCATACCCGGTTTACGAGGAACACCAGATGTTACTACGACAACGTCTGAATCTGCTGTTGCTGCGTAGTCATTGGTTACACCCTTGATTCTGCAGTCAAAACCGTAAAGTTTTGCTGTTTGCATCATATCCATTGCTTTTCCCTCGGAAATGCCCTCTTTGATGTCGATCAAAACGAGGTCAGAAACACATCCTGTATGAGCAATAGCGTTAGCAACTGTTGCGCCTACATTGCCGGCGCCGATAACTGTAACTTTAGCCATAATTATTTAAGTTTTATTTTGTTGATAGTTCTTATTAATTTTGGACTGCAAATTTAAATCTTATTCTCCAATTTTCGCGAAAATGATTGCTTTTTTTACCGAGGATACGGTATTTTCCCTGAAGGATAAAATGAAGATAAAAAGGTGGTTGACCAAGGTGGCCTCAGAGTTGGGCCGTCCGTCGCCTTTCTCGGTAAATCAAATCAGTTATATCTTCTGCAGCGATGACTATCTCCTGGACATCAACAGACAGTATCTGGGGCACGACTACTACACCGACATCATAACTTTCGACGAGAGCGAGCCCTCTGACCGTGCCCGTGGCAAAGTGTCTGCCGACATCTACATCAGCGTGGATACCGTCAGGCAGAACGCCGTTACCTACAAAGAGGGTTTTGACAGAGAATTAAAACGGGTGATGGCCCACGGTCTGCTCCACCTGATAGGCTACGACGATACTGACAAAGTAAAGCAGAAAGAGATGCATCTTGCTGAGAATAAGGCTCTTGAACTGTTCGATACTATCTGAGAATGACTGACATATATGACATAATAGTTGTCGGGGGCGGTCACGCCGGCTGTGAAGCCGCACTTGCTTCGGCGAGGATGGGGATGAAAGTCCTGCTGGTTACAATGGATATGAAGCGTTTCGCGCAGATGTCCTGCAACCCGGCGATGGGCGGAATAGCGAAAGGTCAGATCGTCCGGGAGATCGACGCCCTCGGAGGAGAGTCCGGAATAATTACTGACAATGCCACCCTCCAGTTCAGGATGCTCAACAAGTCAAAAGGGCCGGCTATGTGGAGTCCGCGTGCTCAGTGCGATAAAATGCTCTTTTCCCGACTGTGGCGTAAGTCGCTCGAAACTTGCTGTAACTTAGATATTTGGCAGGATTCTGTAGTGGCTTTAACCTTCCGAGATTCCCGTCTTTGCGGTGTACGAACCCAGATGGGCACTGTGTTCAATTCTCAGGCGGTTATAATCACTGCCGGAACCTTCCTCAACGGAAAAATTTTCATCGGACAGGAGGCGGCTACCGGCGGCCGTATAGGAGAACTCTCATCGGTCGGACTGAGCGAACAGCTGGTATCTCTCGGTATCAAGACCGGCAGGATGAAAACCGGTACCCCTCCGAGAATAGACACTCGCTCAATCGACCTTTCAAAACTTGAAGTTCAGAAAGGCGACGAGTCTCCCGCAAAATTTTCTTTTCTTCCCGGGACATCTTCTATTCAGCGTAGAGACTGGGAGCAGAGGGATTGCTACATTGTCCACACTAATGAGACTGTACACGACATCCTCCGCTCAGCATTTGATCAGTCACCTCTATTCAGCGGCAAAATAGTGGGAATCGGCCCGAGATACTGCCCTTCAATCGAGGATAAGCTACGCACTTTTGCAGACAAGAAGAGTCATCAGCTCTTTCTTGAGCCCGAAGGGCTTGACACAGCTGAATATTACCTCCAGGGCTTTTCATCTTCTCTTCCGACAGAAGTTCAGCTGAATGCACTCCATCAAATCCCTGGTTTCGAGACACTTAAGATATTCAGACCTGCCTATGCTGTAGAGTACGACTATTTTGATCCTACCCAGCTGAAGGCCACTTTGGAGTCAAAAGCTATCGACGGTTTGTATATGGCCGGCCAGGTTAACGGCACTACCGGCTATGAAGAAGCTGCGGCTCAGGGCTTGATGGCAGGTATCAATGCCGCTCTGAAGATTAAACAAAAAGAAGAGTTCATTCTCAAGCGCGACGAAGCATATATCGGCGTACTTATTGACGACTTGATCACAAAAGGGGTCGATGAACCGTACAGAATGTTCACTTCAAGGGCCGAATATCGCATTCTCCTGCGTCAGGATAATGCGGATCTGAGGCTTACAGGCAAAGGATTTCAGCTGGGACTCGCTTCTGAGGAGAGATTCTCTCTGATGAACGAAAAGTACAGTTCTATTTCCAATCTGAGAGAGCAGATATCTGCAGCGTCAGTTACTCCCGATGAGATCAATCCGTATCTTGAGTCGCTGAAATCTTCTCCTATTGACACCAGAAGGCGTATTTCAGATCTCCTAACCCGTCCCGACGTATCACTTAAAGAGATAATTGAGATTGTTCCACGTGGAACAAGTCTTGTCGAAAACGTGCCTGAGAGTATTAGAGAAGAGGTTGTGGAATCGACGGAAATAGCAGTGAAGTACAGCGGCTATATTGAGCGGGAGCGAAGGCTGGCCGATAAAATTCTCCGTTTGGAAAACATCCGAATCCCTTCAAACTTTGATTATTCCAAGATATCTTCTCTTTCTATGGAGTGTCGCATCAAGCTTGAGCGTTACAAGCCTACTACAATAGCTCAAGCCTCCAGAATCAGCGGAGTCTCTCCTGCGGATATTTCAGTATTGCTTATTTATTTCGGCCGATAGAGGCCGCGGAGAGTTTGTTCCACGTGGAACAATTAAGAGAATATCTCCGAAATAAGAGAAGAATACCTATCAACAAGCTTTGCACGCTTGA
>JAGDBY010000149.1 GCA_017958765.1 Bacteroidales bacterium
CCGTTCGGATTCGTCCACATTCTCCGCGCTCTGCATCACAACGACACTCTGGAGGCCCTGCTGATAGGAATTCTGCCGAAATATCAGGGGATGGGAATAAATGCGATGTTAATGTCGTATATTTACAAAAATCTTACAGAGAACGGGATCAGTAAAGTACTGGCGAATCCGAGGTTTGAGGATAACAGCAGAGCTCAGCGCTTCTTCGCGGACTGCTATAAGGAGACTGTGTATGCAAGGCGGAGATGCTATACGAAAGATATTTGATACTTACTTAATTTACACATAGTTATGAAAAAAAGTCTATTAGTGCTTATGGCAGCTATCAGCATTATGGGGACATTTGCAACAGGTTGCAATGACACCCCTAAAAACCAGCAGGAGATGACCTTCGACGAGATTGTGGCAACCCGTCGCAGCGTACGTCAGTATGATCCTGAGAAGAAGATTTCCGAGGCTGAAATCAGAACTTTAATCGAAACCGCTATCGAAGCACCTTCCTGGGCTAACAACCAGCCGGTAAGGTATTATGTAGCCATCGATCCTGAGACTGTTCAGAAGATCAGAGAGCTTCTCGGTACAAGCAATATGAGAAATACGGCAGACGCTCCGGTTCTCGTAGTTTCTACCTTTAAAAAAGGCGGTTCAGGCTTCTTCAGAGGCACCCCTGCCAATGAACTCGGCGATGAATGGGGAGCTTATGACACCGGTCTGAGCAACGCATACTTCATTCTCAAAGCACGCGAACGCGGCTACGATACACTGATTATGGGAATGCGTGATTCAGACGGAATCAGAAAGATTCTCAATATACCTAATGAAGAAGAGGTTACCGCTGTAATCAGCGTCGGCTACAGGGTCAGCGATCCTAACCGGCCGGCTCGAAAGAGTGTAGATGATATTACAATCTTCTTCTAACAAAAAAAGGGCTTGACTTGATCAAGCCCTTTTTTGTGGTGCCACCGGGAATTGAACCAGGGACACACGGATTTTCAGTCCGTTGCTCTACCAACTGAGCTATGGCACCATTGGTTAGGGGTTTGCAAAGGTAGGTTTTATTTTTGATTCTGCAAATATTTTTGACCTTTTCTCTAAATAGGGTCCACGTCAATCACTATTTCGGGAACCGGCCTGATATTCCTGCGCAATCCCTCTATTTCAGCCCCCAGTCTGGCTTTCAACTGCTGGGCTCGCTGAGTCCTCGGCAGTTTTATCCAGAACATAGAAACCCGCTTCCCTCTCACTTTATCTATCTGCGGGGTTATCGGGCCGAAAAAGTCATTGATACCGAGCTTTTTAAGCAGCGATACGATTCTCTCGCAATTTGCTTTCAGGGCCGCTGCGTCACCGTCTCTCACCGATATTTCCACAAGTCTTACAAAAGGAGGGAAGCCGAACTGCTTTCTCTCTTCCAGTGACTCCGGAGAATAAGAGGGCTCGGAATTCTTCAAAGCCTGGAAGACTCTGTGTTCCGGCTGATAGGTTTGGATGATAAGCCTGCCCGCCCCTTCTCTCCTTCCGGAACGCCCGGCCAGCTGCGTAATCAGCTGAAGAGCCCTTTCGTCAGCTCTGAAATCCTGAAGAGAAAGCAGAGAATCGGCATTGATCACTGCGACCAGACTCAGGTTCGGGAAATCGAAACCTTTGGAAACCATCTGGGTACCTACCAGAATATCGGTCTGCCCTGCGGCGAATTCTTTTAAAACCTTCTCCTCGGCAGTTTTGCTCATGCTCACATCCGCATCGAGCCTGGAGACTCTCGCCTGAGGGAAATATTCTCTAAGTTCCTCCTCGAGTCTTTCTGTACCGGAACCTATTAGCTCCATTGTTCCCTCCCCGCATTTCTGGCAGGTAGCGGAGAATTTAACCCGGTAGCCGCAATAGTGGCACGAGAGAGTGTTGCTGAACTTATGATAGCTCAGAGAGACATTGCAACGGGGACATTTCGGGACGTCTCCGCACGCAGGACACTGCACGAAAGAGGCATAGGAGCGTCTCGAGCGGAACACCATCACCTGCTTGCCGGCCTTCAGGGTGGAGGCAATCTCATTGATCAGCTTCATCGAGAATGACCCTTTGGCATTACGCAGTTTGGCCACCTGACGCATATCGATCAGGGTAATCTCCGCCTGGTCGGCGTTATAGTATTTGACAGGAATCTCCACAAGGGTGAATTTGCCCTGGCTGACATTGTAGAGGGACTCCAGAGAAGGGGTCGCACTGCCCAGTACAACTGAGGCTTTCTGCTTTGAAGCTATCATCAAAGCCACGTCCCTGGCGTTATATCTCGGAGCCGGGTCCTCCTGTTTGTAGGAAGAATCGTGCTCTTCATCGACGATTATCAGGGAGAGGCTGTTCAGAGGAAGCAACACTGCCGAACGTGTTCCCAGAAGAATATACGGTCTCTGAGAGCTCTTTATTCTTTCGTAGATCTCCTTTTTTGCAGCGGGTGTTCTGCGGGAATGCCATACCAGAAGAGTATCTGAGAATACGGCCCCGAGCCTCTCCTCCAGCTGACGTGAGAGGGCGATCTCCGGGACCAGATAGAGCACGTTGCGGCCTGAGGCGATTGCCTTCTTGGCCAGCTTGATGTAGATTTCGGTCTTGCCGGAGCCGGTCACTCCGTGGAGCAGTACATTCTTCCCGGCTTTGAAACCGGCGTGTATTTTCTCGAAGGCGGATGCCTGGACTTCACTCAGAGAGACTTCCTCTTTCGAAGCGGCATATCCAGCCGACTTTCTGCTCCCTCTTGCCGTCTTCTCAGCCTGTTTGAAGAAGCCTGAGGGGTATGCGGCCTTCAAGACCTCTCCGGGAGAACACAGGTAGTAGTCGGCGATTGCGTGAAAGATCTCGGTCTCACTGCGCGAGAGTCCAGGCAGCGATGGCACTACGCTCTC
>JAGDBY010000150.1 GCA_017958765.1 Bacteroidales bacterium
CGGCTCAATGTTGATCACATTCTGGATGGCGCGTCCTTTGGAAGCCTTGGCTCCCTCAGGAATCTCGTAAGTCTTGAGCCAGTAGCACTTGCCGTTCTTTGTGAAGAACATCATCGTGCTGTGCATATTGGCCACATAGATGTGCTCTATGAAGTCTTCTTCACGGGTTGTGCTGCCCTTAGAGCCCACACCGCCTCTGTTCTGAAGTTTGTATTCTGTAAGCGGAGTACGCTTGATATATCCTAAGTGTGATATTGTGATAACCACATCTTCATCTGCATAGAAATCTTCAGGATTGAAATCCTCTGCAGTCATCGCAATCTCGGTGCGGCGCTCGTCGCCGAACTTGGCGATAAGATCCTGCATCTCTTCCTTGATGATACCCAACTGAAGCTCTTCACTTGCGAGGACATCCTGCAGATGGTGGATCAGAGCTTCGAGATCGTCATACTCAGCCTGAAGCTTGCTGCGCTCCAGTCCGGTCAGCTGGCGGAGTCTCATCTCTACGATGGCGTCAGCCTGCTCAGTCGAGAATCCGAACTTTTCTACCAACCCGTCGCGGGCATCCTGAACTGTCTTGGACGCTCTGATATGGGTGATAATCTGGTCGATGATGTCCAGAGCCTTCAGCAAACCCTCCACGATGTGAGCTCTCTTCTCGGCTTTGTCCAGATCGAACTTAGCGCGGCGGACAACCACTTCGTGACGGTGTTTTACGAAATATTTGATAAGATCCTTCAGGTTCAGAAGACGTGGACGGCCGTCAACCAAAGCGATATTGTTAACGGAGAATCCCGCCTGAAGAGATGAATATTTGAACAGATTGTTGAGAACCACGTTGGCAACGGCGCCCATCTTAAGCTTGATGACGATGCGCATACCGTTACGGTCGCTCTCGTCGTTGAGGTAAGCGATACCGTCAATCTTCTTGCTTTCAACAAGCTCGGCGATCTTTTCGATCATCTCCGTCTTGTTGATCTGGTAAGGGATTTCGGTAACCACTATGGTCTCTCTTCCGCTCTCTGAAACCTCGATCTCGTATTTCGAGCGGATGACAACCTTGCCCCTGCCGGTCTCAAAAGCCTCTTTGATACCTGACAAGCCCTGGATGATACCTCCGGTAGGAAAGTCAGGACCTTTGATGTGGTGCATAAGCTCTTCTACCGTAATCTCAGGATTGTCTATGTAGGCGCAGACTGCGTTGCACACCTCGGTAAGATTGTGCGGAGCCATATTGGTGGCCATACCCACAGCGATACCTGAAGATCCGTTCAGAAGAAGAAGCGGAGCTTTAGCCGGAAGAACGACAGGCTCCTGGAGAGACTCGTCGAAGTTAGGTGTGAAATCTACGGTGTCTTTATCCAGGTCGGCCAACGACTCTTCAGCGAGCTTTTGGAGCTTCGCCTCGGTGTAACGCATCGCTGCGACAGGGTCGCCGTCGACGCTTCCGAAGTTACCCTGACCGAATACAAGGGGATATCTCACATTCCACGGCTGGGCCAGACGGGCCATAGCCTCATACACACTGGAGTCACCGTGTGGGTGGTATTTACCGAGCACCTCACCTACGATACGGGCCGACTTTTTGGTCTGTCCTGAATAGTTCAGACCGAGGCCTTCCATACCGTAGAGAACACGGCGGTGAACAGGCTTCATTCCGTCTCTTACGTCCGGGAGGGCGCGTGAAACAATAACAGACATAGAGTAGTCGATATACGCACTCTTCATCTCTGTTTCGATATCAATCGGAATAATTCTGCCTGCGCTTTCTTCTAATTCTTCCATCTAAATTTCCTTCTCAATAATAATCGGGTAAAGTTATGAATTTTCTGCGAAATAACAATATAAGACGTTAATTTTTTACCTTTGTAAACATGGAATTTATCGACAGTTTTCGAGGTTTTTTGGATGCGAACGGTGTGAAGTACGGGCAGCCGGCTTTCAACGTTTTTGTTTTCAATGATTTTCACTTGAGAACGGTTCTTGTTCCGCTCACCGGCGGCAATGCCCTGGATCTGACAAAAGGGCTATGCACAGCGCCGGATACCATCTTTCTCTTCGAGGATATGTGGATGAGAAGACGGCAGTTCGTAGAAAAGAGGATGCTCGCCCATCTTGGAAATTTCAGGACGGTATTTGCCAGAAAATGCACCGTCAGAAGGATCGACTCCGGCACAGCAGCCGCATTTCTCAACGAGAATCACGCCTACGGGAGCGCCGCTTCGAGGTATAAATACGGAATGTATCTTGCCGAAGAGCTGGTGGCCGTCTCCTGCTTCTCTTCTCCGAGGAGAATTCCGCGCATTATCGACGGAGTCCAAACCACTCTCCGCTCTTACGAATGGGTGCGATTTGCCGGCCTGCCGGACTGCAGAATCAGCGGCGGTATGGGAAAGATGCTGAAGGCATTCACGGAGGATGTCGGCCCTGAGGAGATTATGTCCTACGCCGACTTAGAATGGTCTCAGGGAGAGACATACAGAAAGCTCGGATTCACCGAGGCTGGGACAAGGTCTCCGGTCACATTCTACCTGAATCCTCTCACTTGGGAGAGAATGCGAAAACCCGCTCCGCAGGCGATAGAGTTTCAGAACCTGGGAAGCAGAAAATACCTGCTCAACAACATTTAAAACTAGATGGAAGTCGGCTTCTTGCCGGCGATAATCTGCTCTGACAGAGGATCTTCGATATATCTCTGGATAGCCCTCTTCAAAGGACGGGCGCCGAACTCAGGGTCGAATCCCTCGTCGCACACCTTCTTCTTTGTGGACGGCTTGATCTTGATGCTCAGACCCATCGACTTCATCCTGGTCATAAGTTCCTCCAATTCTATATCGAGAATCTTCTCAATGTCCTCCTTCTTGAGAGGGTTGAAGAGAATCTGATCGTCGATACGGTTCAGGAACTCAGGAGAGAAATAACGCTGCAACTCCTTGGTAATGATGGACTTGTTGCGGGAAGAGGTCTCGTCTACGCTTGTGCGGTAGCCGATGCCGCTGCCGGTCTCTTTGAGACGGCGGCTTCCCACATTGGAGGTCATTATCAGGATCGTATTCTTGAAGTCCACTTTGCGGCCGGCGCTGTCGGTAAGTCTTCCCTCGTCCAGCACCTGCAGAAGCACGTTGAATATATCGGGATGGGCCTTCTCTATCTCGTCCAGAAGGACTACAGAATAAGGTTTACGGCGCACTTTTTCACTGAGCTGTCCCCCTTCGTTGTAACCCACGTAGCCCGGAGGCGCTCCTATAAGCGAACTGAGAGAATATTTCTCCATATACTCGCTCATATCGACACGGATGATGTTGTCCGCACTGTCGAACATATACTCAGCCAGCTTCTTGGCCAACTGCGTCTTGCCCACTCCGGTAGGTCCCAGGAAGATAAAGGTTCCGATAGGTTTGTTAGGGTCTCTGAGGCCGGCGCGGTTACGCTGAATAGCCTTCACCACCTTATCCACGGCGTCATCCTGACCTATTATCTTCTTCTTCAGGTTGGCGGCCATAGTCAGAAGCTTGGCGCTCTCGGTCTCAACTATCTTGTGCACCGGGATGTTTGTGATCATAGAGACAACATCGGCGATATCGTCGTAAGTGATGACATTTTCCTCGGGCGAAACAGCCTCCTGCTGCTCCAGAATGGCTTCGGAGCTTGTAATCTGAGACTTCTCCAACATTCTCAGCTCGGCTGCCTTCTTGAAATCCCCCTTGATGACGGCATCCTGTTTCTGCTTTCTGAGCCTCTCGATGCCGCTGTCTATCTCCTCAGTCCCGGCATTGACTTTTCTCTTGATGCTCATCCTGGCTCCGGCCTCGTCCATAGCGTCTATGGCCTTGTCAGGCTGACATCTGTCTGTGATGTAACGCTGTGACAGAGAGACACACGCCCTGATAGCTTCGTCGGTATATTTAACGTTGTGATGCTTCTCGTATTTGCCTTTTATAGTCTCGAGAATGGTCAGAGTCTGCTCGAATGATGTCGGTTCCACGATTATCTTCTGGAAGCGGCGTTCCAGGGCGCCGTCCTTCTCTATAACTTCACGGTATACGTCGAGAGTTGTGGCTCCGATGCACTGGATTTCTCCCCTTGAGAGAGATGGCTTGAGCAGATTGGCGGCGTCGAGAGAACCGGCCTGTCCTCCCGCCCCTACGAGGGTATGAAGTTCGTCGATGAAAATGATGGTATTCTCCGACTCTTTGAGTTCGTCGACAATCATTCTGATA
>JAGDBY010000151.1 GCA_017958765.1 Bacteroidales bacterium
ACTCTGAATCTGGACAATCTGGACCTTGTGGCCCTCAACTTTGACAAAGAGAGAAGCGGAAACTTCAATCTCTCGGCTCAGGCCAACTTTATTCTCTCGAAGGATAACGAGCTGGAAGGAACCCTTGTCATCGACTCGATCAAGTATATGGTCGACGACGTTCCATACTATCTGGACAAGATTGCTATCAACTCTCAGTGGTCGGCCGACAGCATAACTACCGCAACCCTCTCCTCTTCATTCCTGAACGGCTCTCTGCAGACGAACGCATCCTCTCTGGACAAGATTGTCACCGACCTGAAGAGGCAGATTCTCGTCCAACACCTCAGCCACCTGAGCGATGAGCCGGAGAAGGCCGTATCCACAAGTTTCGGTTCAGGAAACTGGTACGACATTCACTTGGCCACAGCCGATCTGAGACCTCTCTGCGCTTTCATCAAGCCGGGGCTTCACATTGAGAAAGGGACCCGTCTGGACCTGTCTCTGGATCAGTACGGCAAGATGAGCGGAAAGATTCTGTCGGAACTCATAGCCCTTGACAATCTCTACATAAAAGGGCTGGATATCGCCCTGAACAATGACATAAATGACTTTAAATCAACTATATACTCTGAGCTCATCCAGCTTGGGAGAATCAAAACCTTCAATGATTCGATCACCTTTGACATCCACGACAACGTAGCCGACGTATCCGTCTCCTACAATAACGCGGACAGTCTGATCAACAAAGGACTCGTCAAGACCGCCATCGCCCTGTATGAGAAACAGGACGGGAAGAATCCTATAGGGCTTACCCTGTACGACTCTTTCGTGAAGTTCTATGAAGATACCTGGCTGCTCGACAAAGCATACGTCAACTATTCTGATAATAACATATCCGTAAGCAATTTCAACCTCCACAATAACGCCCAGGCCCTTCTGATTGACGGATTGATGACTGACTCGATGGAAGATACCTGCAAGGTGCTTCTGAACAATTTCGAAGTAGGAATACTCAATTCATTCCTGGGACTGGACTTTTTAAGTTCAGGCAAAGCCACCGGCTATGTCAATATAGTGGCTCCGTTCTCTATATTCGACCTGGACGGAGACATCGACATCGACTCTCTCTCCCTCGCCGGATGCCCTATGGGAGATTTCTGCCTGAAGAGCGAGTGGATTGAAGATGAGAAGCTTCTGGACTTCTCGGTAACAAGCGATATTGAGGGACGGAATCCTCTCAACGTAGCGGGACTTTTCAATCCTGATAATAATGTCCTGGATACCAAAATCGCCCTCGACGATCTGAACATAGGCTTCATCGAGCCGCTTCTTACGGGTCTTATGGAGAATGTATCCGGCTCTCTGTCAGGAGAGATAGCGCTTTCGGGACCTCTGAACAACCTGTCAGTCTCATCATCAGACTGCCGTCTCAACGATTTGCACACCACCCTCTCGTTCACCAAGGTGCCTTACACTGCCAACGGTGTCTTCTCCCTTGACGAGAACGGAGTCAATATAAAGAATGTGGCCATCCGTGACCAGTATTCAGGTACCGGTACCCTGACAGGCAGGGTTAATTACGACCATTTCAAGGATATCGCCCTCGACCTGAATCTGAGAATAAACAATATCCACGGCATCAACACCACCATTCTGGACAGCCCGGTATTCTACGGACAGGCGTTCGCTTCTGGAAACATCCACATCGGAGGCCCTGTAAATAATATAGGTCTGGACCTTAGAGTCACCACCGAGCCGAATACTTCCATCCATATCCCGTTGATGAACAGCGGCAAAGAGCAGGTGTCAGTCATCACCTTCGTTTCAGACGAGAAACCTATCTACAACTCTTACGATTCTCTGATCAACCTCAGGAGAGCCATTGCCGAAGAGGCCGTGGCCAAGAGCGGTCTGAAAGTCAATCTGCAGATGAACGTCACCCCTGACGCCGACGTAATGATTGAAATCAACAAGAACACCGGAGATATAATCCGAAGCAAGGGAGTGGGCTATATCGACCTCAACCTCGAGGACGAACAGCTTGACATCAAGGGTGACTACAGCATCAACGAGGGAAGCTACCGCTTCGGTATGCTCAGCATCGTAACCAGAGACTTCACCATCACTCCGGGAAGCAAGATAAACTTCGTAGGAGACGTTCTGGACTCAGAATTCGATGTGGAGGCCATCTACCGTACGAAAGCCTCTATAGCCGCATTGGTTGCCGATTCTACAAGTATTTCGAGCCGCAGGCCGGTTAACTGCGGAATTGCCCTGACAGGCAAGCTCTCAGACCTTAACATAGACTTCAACATCGATCTTCCTGATATAGACCCGATCTATGAGGACGCCATCCGGAGCGCACTGAATACCGAGGAGAAGAAACTCAAGCAGTTTATGGCGCTTCTGGTATCTAACAGCTTCCTTCCTGACGAACAGTCCGGCATCAACGAAAGGTCTACCGTTTCATTCCTGAATGCCAGCGAGATTCTGTCCAACCAGCTGAGCACGATTCTCAACGAGCTCGATATACCTGTCGACCTTGGATTCAATTACCAGACCTCCGCGGGAATGAACCTCTTTGACGTAGCTATATCCACACAGCTGTTCAATAACCGAGTCTCGATCAACGGAAACCTCGGCAACAGGGAATTCATCTCGTCATCTTACCAGCAAAGCGACATTGTGGGCGATATAGACGTGGAGATAAAGCTCGACAAGAACGGCAAGGTCCGCGTGACCCTGTTCTCTCACTCGGGTGACATCCTGAGCAGCTATTTGGATTATTCGCAGCGTAACGGTATCGGCGTGGCGGTGCAGGAGGACTTCAACACATTCAAAGAGCTCTTCAGAAGCATATTCTGGAGCAAGAAGAGAAAGGCTGAATATGAGCGTAAGGTTAGAGAGGGACTGATTGAAGAAAATACCGAAACCTCATCTCCTCCTATCATCCTCAAATCATCAAAGAAGAAGTGATTTGGCGGCTTTGACGTCGTGAACACGGAGAATATCGGCTCCGTTTCTGATAGCTATCCTGTGGAGACGCTTTGTCCCCCTTAGGGTCCCTCCCGTCATTCTCTTTCGGGATATTCCCACAAGAATCGGCTTTCCAAACTGTTCGAAAGCTGAGAGGTTGTCAAGCAGGAAGAGTCCCTGCTCCGTATTCTTAGCAAAACCGAAACCGGGATCGAGAATCCATCTCTCTATTCTGTACTGAGCTGCCTTGGCAGAGAAGGCGGTGAAATAGTCCTTCACCTCTTCTAGAATATTGCCGTAAGTGGCCAGAGAGTCCATATTCTCAGGATTCCCTTTCTTGTGCATAGCTATATACTCCAGGTTCAGTTCCCCTACGAGAGGGAGAATCCGGGGATCATTCTCCCCCGCTGAAATATCGTTTACTATGAAGTCGCCCACGGTGTCGTAGACCTTTTTCACTACCTCTGAAGAGAATGTGTCCACGGAGAAACGCACGCCGGGATAGTTAGCGGGGATTGTCTTTAACACCGGCTCAAGGCGCCGCCACTCCTCTTCCTCCCCTTCGTAAATACTTCCCGGCCTCGAAGAGCAGGCTCCGATATCTATAATATCGGCTCCTTCCTCAAGCATTCCGTCAACTTTGGCGCGGAATTCATCAGTGCTGTGAACGCGGCTGGATGGATAAAATGAATCTCCATTCACGTTGACAATTCCCATTATCTTTATAACTTTGTGCATATTGCAAATGTAGCCAATATCATTGAAATATGTTAATCGTGTTGGAAGGACTTGACGGTGCCGGCAAATCCACTCAAGTCAAGATGATTTCGGGCCATCTGGCTCAGACAGGTAAGAAGACGAAATTTCTCCATTTTCCACGTTTCGACGCCCCTGTTTACGGAGAGTTGATTGCCAAATTCCTCCGCGGAGACTTCGGAGACAACAATCAGGTCCATCCTCAGCTTGTGGCGCTCCTCTACGCTGAAGACCGCCACGACGCCGCCGGGATGATCCGTCAGTGGCTCGACGAAGGCTACTACGTCATTCTCGACAGGTACGTCTATTCCAACATAGCTTTTCAATGTGCCAAGATGAACTCCAAGGAGGAAGCCTCTCAGCTCAGAGACTGGATTTTTGACTTGGAATACAATCACTACGGTATTCCAAAACCCGACCTCAACCTCCTCCTAGACGTCCCTATCGAGTTTATAGACAATAACTTGAAGAATGCCAGGAACGGCGAAGACCGCAAGTATCTTCAGGGAAGGAAAGACATTCACGAAGCCAATCTGGACTTCCAGGTAAAGGTGCGCAACGTCTATCTCGAGCAGTGCCTTCTCGATGAGACATTCAAGAGAATCGACTGCGCCGGCAAGGACGGAAAAATGCTCCCGGCCGAGGATATTTTTGACAAAATAAAAGAGCTGCTATGAAATTCATCAGGAACTTATTCAGATGGCTTCTATGCATAACGCTCATCTGCTCGGGCTTCTTCAAGCTCATTGACCCTGTAGGCACTTCCCTCAAGATTCAGGAGTATTTCGGTGCGGTGGGTCTTTCTGTCGCAGACTCGGTAACTCTGTGCCTCGGCATTGCGCTGGCTACTTTGGAGTTTACCCTGGGCGTCTGCCTTCTGATGAGGGTGAAGATCAAACTGGTCTCATCGGTAACTTTTCTGCTGATACTGTTCTTTACCATAATCTCATTCTTGCTGGTTATTTTCAACCCTATCGAAGACTGCGGCTGCTTCGGAGATGTAATCCATCTTACCAACTGGCAGACTCTGCTCAAGAATGTGGCCCTGCTGCTGTTTGCATACGTCACTTTCCGTCAGGGAGAGAAGTTTGACAGAATCACCAACAACTCCCTGGAGTGGGTTTTCATGGGATTCTTCGCCGCCGTGGCGGTAACTATCGGAATACTCACCTATTTCTATTCTCAGCATCTTGATTTTACTGATTACCAACGCGGTACGAGCCTTATCCAGGACACTTCCGTGGATCCTTACATAAGTACATTCATCTACGAACTCGACGGCATAGAGCAGTCCTTCGACATCAACCATCTTCCCGATGAGAAGTGGACCTACATCGAGACCAAAACCGTAGAGAATCCCGACTATGAGAAAGCTCCCGACTTCTCTGTACTGGATGAAGATGGAAATGAGCTGAGAGAGAGCATCCTGGCGATGAACAATGCTGTGATTATCTCAATCTACAAGCCTGAAAAATTCGAAGGATGGGACGTTATCTCAGACTACGGAGATCAGGTTTCCGCCCTCGGAGGGAACTACATAGTTCTCTCAAGCCGCGTGGACGAGAACATCCCGGCCGATTTCGAATATCCTGTATATTTCTGTGATTATAAGACTCTTATTACACTTAACCGTTCTAACGGAGGCGTAGTTTTCATAAAGAAAGGAATCATCTGCGACAAACTCTCGTTCAGAGAGATACCTCCCGAGGAGAGTGTGACCGAGAATATTCTCAATGAAGACGAGGACTCCCTTGTCATCAAGAGCCGGATCAGGGTAAGACTTGCTACCGTAGAATTCTTAGTCGTATTTATAGTCGTCCTCTATCTGATGAAGAACATCTGCCGTCTCACCTACAGAGGATACAGAAGAGTGAAACCTACTGAAGAGTAGAGTATTTTCTGCCGTAATAGAGGTGCTGCTCAATAAAGTCGTCACAGTATTCTACTGCGTAGTCTACTGTTTTACCGTCTTTAACTACCGGCACTATCTCAGGATTGACGAAACCTCTGTAAGGCTTCAGATTCAAAGCTGAATATCTCTCTATCACCTCTTTATGGAGTGCAGGGTCGATATTGACTCCGTAATTCTCTACAAGGGCCTTTCCGGCCTCGTAGTCGCCTTCAGACTTGATACGCTGTATCTCTGCCAGAAGCTCTGCGAAAAGGGCTCTGAGGCCTTCGTAATCATTGATAACGAAGTATGTCTTGCCGTCACGCACTTTTGTCTCTATGATCCCCTTGGCAGCCCCTTTCTCTTTGCACCAGTCTGCGATAAGCTTCCTGTTCTGCATATGGGCTTCGGTTACCGGCTGACCGAGGGCGACTCTTGAGAACTGTGTGAAACCGCCGGCTCTGATATAAGAATCGTATCCGGCTTTATAGGCATCGTAACTGTCCAGAAGACCCAGCTCTACCAGTTTAGGGTCGGCGATGTAATATAGCGCAAACAGATCGGCGCGGGCCTCTTCCAGAGTGGATCCGTACTCTCTCAGGGCATTTGAGGATGTCCCTTCCAGAAGCTGTCCTGAGCCGTGCCCCAGACACTCGTGGAGGTCGGTGTGGAGATTGTCCACAATATATCCGTACTTTTTAGCCCTCTCTATCTCCTTTTTGTCCCAGGCGAACTCTGAGAGGACACTGTTAGGCTTCTCATCGGAAGCCTTGTTGTATGCTTCGGTTATATTATTGATTGTAACCGATTTAGAACCGTAATCCTTGCGGATCCAGTCTGCATTTGGCAGGTTGATTCCGATAGCTGTAGAAGGGAAAGCGTCACCGGCTATGCAGGCCACGTCTATAACTTTCGCTGAGACTCCCTTCACCTCTTTTTTCTTAAAACGGGGATCTATCGGAGAATGCTCCTCAAACCAGGCTGCATTCTCGCTTATTGTGACAGTCCTTTGAGAGGCGATGCTGTCTTTGAAATTGACGTTAGCCTCCCAGTTGGCCTTTCTTCCCAGAGGGTCTCCGTACACCTCTATGAAGCCGTTTATAAAGTCCACGGTGCTCTCATTGTCCTGAACCCAGGTGACATTGCATTTATCCCAGGTTTCGAGGTCTCCGGTGGTGTAATAATCCACCAATTCGGCGATATACTGCTTCTGGGCATCATTCTGAGCCACTGCAGCGGCTTTTTGAAGCTCTTCTACAATCTTGGTAAGAGCAGGGCCGTAGTAACCGGCCGTGGTATAGACATCTTCGTATATCCTGCCGTCCTTTTTGACAAGTCTGCTGTTCAGTCCGTATGATATCGGAGTCTTGTCATTCGGATCTTCCATCTTAGAATAGAATGCCTCGGCTTCGGCCTGAGTCACCCCCTCATAGAGGTTGCAGGATGAGGCAAGTATGATATCTCTGTCGCTCCCTTTATAGCAGCGTATAGGAGCGAAATCCGGGTCACATAGTTCACGGGCAATATTCTCCGCCCCATCTACACCCGATTCTGTAAATAACTGTGCCAGATAGGTTTCGCTGCACTCCGGCAAAATCTTGGTTTCAGCATAATGGTGGTGTATGCCATTGCTGAAGAATACCCTTTTAGCATATACCAGGAAGTTCTGATAATCCTGACAGTCTCTGTCTCCTTTGTAATTGCTTAGAACGGCCTCGATGGCTTTTCTGTATGTCAGATTGTTCTTGAAATTCTGCATCCAGATAATGTCCCTGCCGTATTTAGCCGCTTCGCTGAGATGGTAGATATACTCCTTCTGCTGAAGTGAGAGAGCGTCCCATCCCGGAATCTTATACTTGATAACTTCTATATCGGCAAATTCATCGACAGAATATCTGAAGTCGGAAGCGGGCTTGTTACACGAAGCCGCCGTAAGTCCGACAGAGCCAATTAATACCATTATTCCTATAAACTTAAAAGGGTTCATAACTTAAAACAACTTTCTGAAAAATCCTGTTATAACTCTGGTAGGGTTAAACAGCCAGAAAAAGCCGTCCAGATCCTTGCGAAAACTCTTGGAAGCGTTTGCAGACTGCTTCTTCAACAGTCGGATCTCTCTGTCCAACTGCTGTAAATTAGTGATATTGCTATAATTACTCATCGTCGTCAGGGAAAAAGATTGCAATAAATTTTCTGATGAAATTGTTGATGAACAATTTTGACTTAAAGCAAAGCAGAATGATAGTTACCAGGGCGAACAGGGCTCCGATAAGCAGAAATCCCATAGCGGGACTTCCCAGCAGTGAGCCAATCCAATGGCCAAGGGCGACTCCCAGGAACGCTACTGCAGTCAGAACGAATACAATAACGATCAAAGTAGAGAGGAATGAAGCGAAGAGAGAAGAAAGACTTCTTACAATCCTGAGCTTTACCTCGTCTACTTTAGTACCTACAGCCTCTTTTGCGGAATCGCCGGCGTCCGTGAAAGGACGGGTTAAACTTCGCAATCCCATTTTATTTCTTCTTTTTAATAGAATCGATAGCTGACTCTACTGCATCCGATGCTGTGTGAACTGCCTCCGATACATTGTCAACAACTTTTGAAGTAGCTTCATTAACGTCATCTCTGTAGCTGTCAAAGGTCTCTTTTGCTTTAGCTTTGACGTCTCTGATGCATTTGCGTGCGCTTTCAGAATCTTCTGAAGAGAGATAAACTGCAATAGCGGCTGCGCCTACCAGCGCACCGGTGATAAATGAGAAAAATGATTCAACTTTCATAGCTTAAATATTTAATTATTCAACATTTACTGTCTTATTATCTTCCAGATACCATATGTATCCTTTTACGTCTCTGTAACCCATCTTCCCGAGCGAGCGCATATAACGCAACACCTGGAATCTGTATTTTGCATCTTCACCGCCGAACTTGTAGTCTATCACTACAGCTCTGTCTCCGTCTATCAGAATTCTGTCAGGACGTTCCGCAGAGCCGTCGGTAGCGACGATTGTAAGTTCGTTGAGAACCTGCATCGAGCCGTCGAACCACTCAGGGTGTGATCCTATTCTCAGGGAAAGATTCTGCAAAACCCTTGCCGAATCCGCTTCTGGCAGTTTTCCCTCCCTGACTGCTGCAGAAACGGCAGTCGGAAGATCCTCCGGAGTGTAAACCGCTGACATTATGTCGTGAAGAACAATACCTTTGATCCTGTTGGAATCCTCGAAGAAACCGTCTGCGCGGTATGCCATCTTCAGGCGGCCTGACTCCCCATGAATCGGGAAAGAAGCGTTTGAAGTGATTTTGACCTGCTCCTTTGAGCCGTCGGAGCCGGATTTGCCCGAAGATGAGTTCCGGATGTAGTCGGCATAATCGATCTCCTCTCCTATCTCGAAGGATTCTCCATTCGTTTTATAGTCGGAATAGTTGGACAAAAGATAATTGTACAGCAAATCTGAGACTCCTTTATCTTTATTATTACCGCCATCCTTCGGGAGAGGAGCGTTTATGATCAGTTCCACCTTCGGTCTTGTCATAGCGACATAGGCCGTATTGATTGCATCTATCTGAGTGTAAAGGACCTCCTGCGCATATTCTTTATTGAAGAATGTGTTCTCCATAATGCCTGAGAATTTCAGAGGAACTATTCCCATCTGAGACAGATCGTCCGGAGGAGTTCCCCACAGATAGACATCGCTGCGGCTGGCGTGACTTAGCGGCATTTTGAAGAACGGCAGAATGACCACGTCCATCTCCAGTCCTTTCGATTTATGGATTGTAAACACCTGTATCGCCTCGGCCATATCCGGAAGCGCCACTGTCTTGTTGATGCCGCTCTCTTTCCACCAATCCAGGAAACCGGCTATATCTGAACCGTATGAATTCTGATAGTCCAGTACGGAATCCAGGAAGGCGTTCACATACACAATCTCTCCCTGCAGAGGCTCCGGGAATACTTTCCTCAGAATTGATTCGCACAGGTTGTACAAGGAGCCTTCCTCTGCTGCGAAATCCAGATTCAAAGAGGCGATATCTATATCCAACTGGCTCAGAATCACAGCATTGTGAGCATCGTCAGGATAGAGCAGCGATTTAAGGACGGCGACTGCCGCTGTTACGGAGAATGAGGATGAGAGGGTGAGAGAATCTTCTGAAATCACGTCATAACCGTACGCTATAAGATTCTCCGCAACCATCTTTGCCTCAGCATTACTCCTGGTGAGAACGGCGATTGAGGAGAGCGGGTAATGCAGTTCCTTGGTGAGTCTGTCAACCTGCTCTCTGAGCATAGCAAGAGACTTCTGCCGGAATTCGCGACTGCGGCCCTCCACAAAGTTTACATTGATATAGCCGTCAAACGGCTTGTGCGACTTCTGCTTAGCTCCTTTATATATCTCTGTTATCTTTGGATCCAGCGTGACGGAGGTAAAGAAATCACCGTTGAATTCCACAATATTGCTGCCGCTGCGATAGTTATCCTCCAATTTAGGGTACGACAGCTGATCCTCCCTGAACTGCTCGTTTATACCGGAGTCAAGAGTGCTCCAGTCAGATCCGCGCCAACGGTAGATACTCTGCTTGACATCTCCCACAATCATATTGTAGTTGTCTGAAGCAAGGCTGTCTTTCAACAGAGGGACGAAGTTACCCCATTGAAGCACAGAGGTATCCTGGAACTCGTCCAGCATATAGTGGTCGAAGCGGTTCCCTATTTTCTCGTAAATGAAAGGAACGTCGCTGCCGTCTATGATTCTGTGAATCGCCTCAGTGGTCTCACTCAGCAGCATCATATTCCTCTCTTTTAGAACCTGATAGATACTCCTGTAGATCTCGTTGAATAAACCGAATATGTAGAGATTCTTCAGGATGAACTTGTTTGTATGATAAGTCTTGAAAGGGTTGCCGAACATATCCCTTATACTGGAGAGCTTCTCCTGAAGGCCGTAAGATCTGGCCAGTTCCCCTTTGGCTTTGAATTCTTTGTATTTATTCTTACTGAACCAATAATCCGGTCCATCCAAAAGTTGAAAGAATCTCTTTGAAGGAGCTTTGCTGAAATCTTTATTGATATATTTCTTTACAACACCGATATCGCCGTACCTGAAATCCTCAGGGGTGAGACCGGCATCAGATACAGTCTTCAAAATGCTCTCCGCCAGCGAGATTACAGTATTCTCATACTCTTTCACGCTCTTTCTCAGCCCGTTCTCCAACTTCTCTATAGTCTCTGCGTCTGTATAGAAACGCCCGTCCTCCAGAGCCTTCAGCTTCTTAATTCTGAAATCTTCGTTCAGGAAGAGACCGGCCATCTTGAGAAGCTCGTTCTCTATATTGTTGGTTCCGTTAAGCTCCAGCTGACTGAGCGCGCACTTGACTAACCAATCCAGAATGTTTTTATTTTCAGGCTTATCCAGAGAATCGAACAGGTTGTCGACTGCTTCGGTCAGAATCGCCTTGTCGTCGATTTCCACTCTGTATGAGGCGTACTGCCCTATTTCCCTGGCGAAAGAACGGGTTACTATCTGGAAGAAACGGTCTATCGTGGTGATTGAGAATGCTGAATAATCGTGCAGCAAGGTTATCAGAACCGATTTAGCCCTGCCCCCCTTCTCGGAGTCTTCCAGACTGAGTTCATAAAGTCTGCGCAGCACACGCTCCTTCATCTCGTCGGTAGCCTTGTTAGTAAAGGTTACGGCGAGAATGTGACGGTAGGCCTCCCTGTCACCGGCACCGCTCTCGAGGAGCAGATCCAGGTATTTTCTGGTAAGAGTCTCTGTCTTACCGCTGCCCGCAGAAGCTTTATATATCTCAATCATTTTTCTAAATCAATTTTTTGAACAGATTCTCTTCGGGCATATATCGTAAGCGGGACAGTACTGACACCGTCTTTCACTAGGAGAATAACTGAAAGGAAGCTCAGGATTGAATATCTCTTCAACCACCGCCTTAAGTCCCTCTACCAGAATATCATAGACATCATCTGTCACAGGGAAAGAAAGGGGATCTGC
>JAGDBY010000152.1 GCA_017958765.1 Bacteroidales bacterium
GGAAGCGTGCTGCTGGCAGTCTACCCGCAGTTCAACAGAGGGTGGAAGCAGTTCCTCAACGTGCTGATTCTCTTCGCAACATCCGCTTTCGTGTACTACTGCTTCACTCTGAGAGGCAACCACGAAGTGTTCAGATACGACCTGATCTACCTGGCTATCAACGCCTTTTTGGTAATCATCTGCTTCCCTATCGTATTCTTGCTGGAGAAGTTATTCTCCCTGGTGTCAAACTTCCGTCTGTGGGAGCTTTCAGATACCAACAACCAGCTTCTCCAGGAGCTTTCGCTTAAAGCGCCCGGCACATTCCAGCACTCTCTGCAGGTGGCATCCATTGCCGAGGACGCCTGCAAGAAGATCAATGCAAATGCTGCTCTGGTCAAAGTGGGAGCCCTCTACCACGATTTGGGCAAGATGATGAATCCTTCCTGCTTCATAGAGAATCAGACCTCTCAGGACGGAGAATTCTACCATAAGAAACGTTCTCCTAAGGAGAGCGCGGCCGATATTATCCGCCACGTGAGCGACGGCTGCGAGATTGCCCGCAAGGGACATCTCCCTGAGATCATAATCGACTTTATTCTGACTCACCACGGCACGGACAAGGTGAGCTTCTTCTATAACCAGTACTGTAATCAGGGGGGAAATCCTGACGATATCGAGGCGTTCACCTATCCGGGCAAGAAGCCTCAGACCAAAGAAGAGGCCGTCCTGATGCTCGCCGACGGAGTGGAAGCCGCCTCAAGAACTCTCAAAGAGCATAATGAGGAGAATATCCGTCACCTTGTCAACAGCATCATTCAGAAGAGAATGGATGACGGACAGCTCTCTGTAGCCGACATCTCACTCAAGGATATAGATACAGTCAGAGAGAGCTTTGTAAGCTATCTGCTGCAGATCTATCACGGAAGAATAGAATATCCGAAATTAAAGAGAAGAGCCAACAGAAACGCCTAGGCGTCAATGTTGGCATATTTAGCATTCTGCTCGATGAACTCGCGGCGAGGCGCTACGTCGTCTCCCATCAGCATAGAGAAGATTCTGTCAGCCTCGGCTGCACTCTCGATGTTGACCTGCTTCATGATGCGGGTCTCCGGATTCATAGTGGTATCCCACAGCTGAACTGCGCTCATCTCACCGAGACCTTTGTAACGCTGCACGTTAACCTCTCCTCTTGTAGCTGAGAGCTTCTCGATAGCTGCGCTGCGCTCTTCGTCGGTCCAGCAATAGATCTGGTCTTTAGCCTTCTTAACCAAATACAACGGAGGGGTAGCAAGGTACACATATCCGTTTGTGATAAGCTCAGGCATATAGCGGAAGAACAGAGTCAGAATCAATGTGGTGATGTGGCTGCCGTCCACGTCGGCATCGGTCATTATCACTACTTTGTGATAACGGAGCTTGGTCATATTCAGCGCCTTAGGATCCTCTTCAGTACCGATGGTAAGTCCGAGGGCTGTGTAGATGTTGCGGATCTCTTCGCTCTCGAAGGCGCGGTGCTCCATAGCTTTCTCCACATTTAGAATCTTACCGCGGAGAGGCAGGATAGCCTGGAAGTGACGGTCCCTGCCCTCTTTGGCAGTACCGCCCGCAGAAAGACCCTCGACGAGGAAGAGCTCGCATTTAGCCGGATCTCTGTCAGAGCAGTCCGCAAGTTTGCCCGGAAGACCGCTGCCTCCCATAACAGTCTTGCGCTGCACAAGCTCACGGGCCTTTCTTGCTGCGTGTCTAGCCTGCGCTGCAAGAATCACCTTCTCGACGATAAGCTTAGCCTCTCTCGGATTCTCCTCCAGGAAAGCCTCCAGAGCTTTGCTTGTGGCTGACGAAACTGCTCCCATAACCTCGCTGTTACCCAGCTTGGTCTTGGTCTGACCCTCGAACTGAGGCTCTGCGACCTTCACTGAAATAACTGCGGTGAGGCCTTCGCGGAAATCGGAAGGATCTATATCGAATTTGAGCTTCTCCAGGAAACCGTTCTTGTCGGCATATTGCTTGAGGGTCGTGGTCAAACCTCTGCGGAAACCGCTCAGGTGAGTACCACCCTCAATCGTGTTGATATTGTTCACATACGAGTGGACATTCTCCGAGAACTCAGTGTTGTACTGCATCGCAATCTCGACAGGAATGCCCTCCTTCGTCTCAAGGTAGATAGGATTCTCGATGAGTTTAGGACGGTTGCCGTCAAGGTACTGTACGAATTCAATAAGACCTTTCTCTGAATAGAATACATCCTGACGGACTTTCCCCTCAAGGTCTTCGTAGTCAGGATTCTTCCTCTCGTCACGAAGCGTCAGGCGGACTCCTTTGTTGAGGAATGCCAACTCGCGGAGACGGGTAGCGAGAGTATCGTAATCGTATACGTGAACAATGAATATCTCAGGATCCGGGTGGAAAGAGATGACAGTACCGGTATCTGACGATACTCCTACCTCCTTGACATCGTACAGAGGCTTTCCTTTAGAATACTCCTGTCTGAAGATCTTTCCCTCACGGTGAACCTCTGCGGTGAGATGATCCGACAGCGCGTTAACGCAGGAAACACCTACTCCGTGGAGACCGCCGGACACTTTGTAACTGTCCTTGTTGAATTTACCGCCGGCGTGAAGCACGGTCATAACAACTTCCAGGGCGCTTCTCTGCTCCTTCTCGTGGATGCCCGTAGGGATACCGCGGCCGTTGTCTCTAACGGTAATGGAGTTGTCCGGATTGATGGTTACGAATATGTCGGTACAGAATCCTGCAAGGGCTTCATCAATGGAATTGTCCACTACTTCGTATACCAGATGGTGAAGTCCGCGGGCTGAAATATCGCCTATATACATAGAAGGTCTCTTGCGCACTGCCTCCAATCCTTCCAACACCTGAATGCTATCTGCTGAATACTGTTCCTGTCCTTGTTTTAACTCGTTGTCTATCATCGTATTATAAATAAGTAAAAAGTCGTCTCTTTCGCAGCGGAAAACCCGTTGCGTTAATCATACAAATGTAGCAAAAAACAGGGAAAAAACCTAAAAATCAATGCATATTCCGCCGCCGAAATTTCGAGGCAAACCGCCTATGAAAGAATAGATAAAATTCTCGCTTCCGAGAAGGTTTCCGGCCTTTGCAAATACGGCGATATTAGGGATGATATTGTACTGAATTTTGGCACCCAGATCCTTGTAGCCGGGGAGAGTAAAATCTTCCGGCAAAGCGTAGAACGGAGGGCAACGCACTTCACTGCGGTAATTGAAATAAGCAGATACCAGCAGCTTGTTATGCAGATTGTATGAAGCTTCTATGAATCCTTCGTATTTAGGGAGGAAGTACAACGGATTCTCATCTGCCGCGGTGTATATGTTGTACTTGAAGAAGCCTATCACGTTTACGCTCTTGGATGCAAAAGAAGCCTCCAGACCGGTAGTCAGCTTCTTATAGCTCTGATAACTCGGCTTAAGGAAGAATGTATTTCCATAAGTAGCGGGATAAGGGAACAGCTTGTCTTCGTATATAGAATAAGACTCGTACAGATTGACTGACAGATGCTTGAACAACTTAGCCTCCACGGCGAACTTAAGGTCCAGCTTGGTGTCGCCGAACTTAAGGTTTTCGCCTGATATGGCGCCGGTAGGCATCCTGAGCCACGGAGTAAGATTTGCGACATCGCTCAGGGATTCAATGTAATTGCCTCCGTCAGCTGTACCGTGAAGCCAGAGACCGTTGCTGACAAGCTCCACTTTTGCATCAAGGTAAGGATGGAGTTTAGTCCCCTCATACAGGCCGTAGAGACTGGTGAACTTAAGACCGATCTTGGCATCCAGAGCCCCTTTCTGATACTGGTATATCGGAGTGAACTCCACGATACCCATAGACTTATCCCCAAGATACCAGCAGTTTTCAGTGTTGACATCCAGGTAGATACGGTGCTCCTCGAAGCTTGATCCCAAA
>JAGDBY010000153.1 GCA_017958765.1 Bacteroidales bacterium
CATCGCCATTTTCATAGGAAACAAACTCAAGGGGACCAAGGGGAGCCTCGTTGCGACCCGGGGAAGCGT
This sequence comes from Bacteroidales bacterium, assembly GCA_017958765.1. Taxonomy (GTDB): domain Bacteria; phylum Bacteroidota; class Bacteroidia; order Bacteroidales; family UBA932; genus Equibacterium. The sequence goes on from JAGDBY010000153.1 coordinate 70, forward strand.
TCTTCCTTCATTCCTCATCATCCTGCTCATCGCGATGATTTTCAGCAATTTCAAAGACAATCCCGTCGTAATTGCCGTTTTCAAGGGGATCAGGCCTGCCGTCGTGGCCTTGATAGCGGTGCCTACCGTTCAGCTGGCCATAAGAAGCAAGCTTAACTGGTGGAGACTCCTGCTGGCCGTTGTCACAATGGCCCTGATTGCATTCTTGAAAGTGTCTCCTATCTACATTCTGCTCACAGTTGCCGTAATCACGGCCTTCATAGCCTATTATCAAGAGAAAAGGAGTGTAAGATGATTATATTCTGGCAGCTGTTCTATACTTTCTTCTTAATCGGCCTGTTTACAATAGGCGGCGGATACGCTATGCTGGGCCTTATACAGAATCAGGTAGTGACGGTTCACGGCTGGATTACAGCGGAGGCGTTTACCGACATCGTGGCTATCTCGCAGATGACTCCGGGCCCTATCGGAATCAACAGCGCTACTTATATCGGCTACAGCGTAGCTCAGGCAGCGGGGATGTCTCAGGGATGGTGCATCTTCGGCTCTTTCATCTCCACCTTCGCCGTCGTCCTCCCTTCTTTTTTGATTGCGATATGGGTGTGCAGGCTCTACAGCAGGCTGAAGAATAACAACGTCTTCTCTTCAACGATGAAGAATGTCCGTCCTGTGGTAATAGGACTGATCGGAGCGGCAGCCATTCTGCTGATCACCCCGGCTTCTTTCATCGATTACAAGAGCTGGATAATATTTGCGTCCGCATTCGCCATTGGAATGTGGACGCATATCAGTCCTATCTGGACTATAATTCTAAGCGGAATCGCCGGTTTTATTCTGTACTACCCGATGGCTCTTTGACAGGCTTCTCTTTGCCTGTAATCCCCACGGCCAGCATTCCGACCAAAGCGGCTACCACAGAAGTAATCAATACCGCTGCTTTACCTACATTGATCATTTCCGGATTGGTAAAGGCCAGATTGTCTATGAACAGAGACATTGTAAAGCCGATACCTCCGATGATTCCCATAGCGAAAAGCTGTCTCCAGAGAGTTCCTGCAGGGAGTTTCGCAAAGCCGAGCTTCACTGCGAGCCAGCTGAAAGAGAATATTCCCAGCGGCTTGCCCAACAGCAGTCCCAGGAATATACCGAAACCGATTGTAGGGAGGAACTGTGAGCCGAAAACGTCGCTGCTGAATGCTACGCCTGCATTTGAGAGGGCGAACAGAGGCATTATGAAATAGTTCACCGGACGGGCCAGAACAACCTGGAATTTGTTCATCAGCGGGTTGATGGCGTCCACACGCTCATTCAACTGGTGAAGCACATTCAGCTGTTTAGAATTGGACAGCACATCTACCTGCCCGTTGCTGGATGCCCTGAACTGCTCAATCAGATGGGATGCCGCAGCGTGGAATTTAACTTCGTTGATACGGGTCTTGGCCGGAATCGTGATCGCAAGCAGAACGCCGGCTATTGTAGCGTGAATTCCTGACTTGTACACGAAATACCACAGAACCACTCCCAGAAGAACGTACGGAAGATAATACTTAACCTGCGCCTTGTTCAGACATATCAGCAGAATGAAGACTATAGCGGCATATATCAGGAAATTCAGGTGCAGCGCGTGGGTCGGATAGAAGACTGCCAGAACAATGATGGATCCCAGGTCATCTACGATTGCCAGAGCCGTAAGGAAAACCTTGAGCCCAAGCGGACACTTCTTGCCGAGGAGAGTCAGGACGCAGATAGCGAAAGCGATGTCAGTCGCCATCGGGATGCCCCAGCCGTTTGCGCTTACAGTGCCGTGGTTGAACAGAGTGTATATTACAGCCGGAAAAACCATTCCGCCGAGCGCGGCGAAAATAGGGAGCATAGCCTGTTTAGGCTCCGCCAATTCTCCGACCAACATTTCCCGCTTTATCTCCAAGCCTACATTGAGGAAGAATACCGCCATCAATGCATCGTTGATCCAGTGTAACAGCGGCATCTGCAGGATAAAGCCGCCGAATTTGAATCCCGCTTCCACATTCCAGATGTTATGGAACGGTGCCAGCGCCGGGACATTCGCCAGAATGATCGCAAGAATTGCAAAGAACAGCAGCAATACTCCTGCGAAAGATTCGTTTCTTATGAAAAGTTGAAAGACTGAACGTGAAGGACGCTTTACGTTAGCGGTTTTTGGAACAGGTTTAGATTCTCTTGCCATTATTAATTGTTATTCAATGTTTCTGAGGATACCTCTTCGTACTCTGTATCCTCTATCTGATGTGATTTGTAAACTTTCTTGACTTTCAGCGTTGCGAAAAGCTCCGACAGACCGTACACTATCAGGGCGCAGCCTGTGAACATAAATATGGTCCTCTCTACCTGGAACGGCTTGAAGAGCAGAATAAATCCGCATACCGTAACCAGCACGGGGAGGATGAAGTATCCGAACGGGATCTTAGAGTACTTGCCGGCTGAGATCAGACCGGACAGCTCGCTTATTCCGAACACGATAAACAGCAAGCCGAAGATGTACATTATCAGCGAGATAAAGAAATCGGTAAAAAGGACCAGCACGAGTCCGAACAGAATTGAGAACAATCCGTTGAAGCTCATGATGTTTCCGAAAAGAGAATCCGACTCTTTATAGCTGACCGCGATGCTCACTCCGCCCACTATTATCAACACGATACCTAGAGCGACCACCAATGTCTTGGCTGCCATATCAGGCCACAGAGCCATCACAAGGCCGATTACGATACAGGCTATCGCGCGGGCGTAGCCATAGGCCGGACTGAATATTCTGTTGAAAAATGTCATACTATTTATCAATAAAGGCGATTATTTCGTTCTTTTCAACGCGAGCACCCTGGGCAGGATATACCTCTATATATTTGCCTGAAGCAGGAGCGTACACATTCTCGAAACCGTAGTAGGTTTGAATCTGGCAGAGAAGATCGCCTTCCTTGACTTTCTCGCCTACTCTCGGAGCCATAGACTTCTCGGCAACGTCATACTGCCATACAATCTGTCCTGAGGCCACAGCCTGAACCGGCATCGCCTTCGGATGAAGATCGGTAACTTTGGTTACGTCAATCTTAGGCATCTCCACTACAGGACGGGTCACGATTATAGGAGCGCCGGCTTTTGCTTTGGCTGCCTCCAGATCTTTCTCGAAGCGCTGCTTAGCGATACCGCTCTTGTAATCACGGTACTGTCTCTCGTGCATTGCGAATTCGAACAGCTCCTCATCATCCTGGCCGCGATCCCAGCCCTCTTCCTTCATCATTGCGATGAATTTATCGAGCTCATCAGGGAATGCGTCCTGAGGATTACCCTGGTAGAATTCCAGCACTTTCTCTATTGCAAGCTCCACAATCTCAGGAGCCAGAGGACCCGGAAGCTGTCCGGTCTTGCCCAGAATCATATTCCAGGTATCAGGATCTATCTTGGTCCAGCGAGGCTCTCCCTTGAGAATATTCATAAGGTTGATCAAGGCTGTATTCTTAACATACTGGCTGAATGGAGTAACCAGAGGAGGATATCCGAGACGAGGCCATACGTATGCCACCTCTTGGAACAGCATCACGAGCAGCTCGTTGATAGAGAGCTCTTTCTTGCCCTGATTACGCAAAGACATATTGATTGCTCCGTGGAAGCCTTTCAGATCGGCCATCATAGAGCCCATCATACCTCCCGGAAGGCCGCAGCCTACCAGAAGCGAAGTCATCTGAGAGTTGGTCGGCTCTATGAAATATCCCAGGAAATCATCCATAAAGCTCTGAGTGAGCCTGCGAACCTCCATATAAGCGTCCATATTGAGGTCTTTCACAAGGAATCCGTCGTCCTTGAGCATCTCGCGGACGGTGATAACGTCTGGGTGAACTTTACCCCATGAAAGTGGCTCTACGGCTACATCAAGATAGTCAGCGCCTGCACGGGCCACCTCGAGCATCGAAGCCGGTGAGAAACCAGGGCCGCAGTGGCCGTGATACTGAACTATGATATGAGGATACTTGGTCTTAATCTCTTTGACGAGCTTGCCCAATGTGGCTGGACGGCCGATGCCGGCCATATCTTTCAGACAGATCTCATCGCAGCCGTATTCTACAACCTTGTCAACTACACCCATATAATATTCTACGGTGTGTATCGGAGAATGGGTGATACTGAGAGCTACCTGAGAAATCATCCCGGCCTTCTTAGCATACTCGACGCTCAGGCGGAGATTTCTATGATCGTTAAGACCGCAGAATGAACGTGAAATATCAGTTCCCTGCGCTTTCTTAACCTTGTACATCAGTTCGCGCACGTCTGCAGGAACAGGGTTCATACGGAGAGCGTTCAGACCTCTCTCCAGCATATGTGTTTGGATACCGACCTTGTGGAAAGGCGCAGTCCACTGACGGACAGCTACGTTGGGGTTCTCCCCGAAAAGAAGGTTCACCTGCTCGAATGCGCCTCCGTTGGTCTCGACTCTGTCGAAACACCCCATATCAATGATTGCAGGAGCAACCTGAACCAATTGGTCTACTCTCGGGACATACTTGCCGGAAGACTGCCACATGTCCCTATAAACCAGTGAAAACTTTATTTCTTTTGCCATGATACTATATTGTAATGCGTTCGGTGAAGGGAATTTTCACCGGATGCAAAGTTAAAAATATTTCTCTTTTTGGAAAAGATTATTACCTTTGCAACCCGCATCGTAAAAAGGTGCTTATATGGTGGGTGTAGCTCAGTTGGTTAGAGCATCGGATTGTGGTTCCGAGGGTCGTGGGTTCGAGTCCCATCTCCCACCCTTAGTAAGTCCTTCTTTCGTGAAAGAAGGCAGTTTATAATTAACTAATAATTAATACATTAAGAAATGGCAGTAAAAATTCGCCTTGCACGCCACGGAAAAAAGAACTATGCTTTTTATCACATCGTGGTAGCTGACTCACGCTCACCGCGTGACGGTCGCAACATTGAACAGATTGGTTCGTACAATCCTAACACTAATCCTGCAACTATCGTTCTTAACCAAGAGAGAGCTCTTTATTGGTTGAACGTCGGTGCGCAGCCAACTCCTACAACCCGCCGTATTCTTTCATACGAAGGTGTTCTTCTTAAGAAACATCTCCAGGGCGGTGTTAAGAAAGGCGCTTTCTCAGAGGCTGAGGCTCAGAAGAGATTCGATGCTTGGAAATCAGCTCAAGAGTCTAAGATCGCTGACAAAGTAAGTGCTCTCAAGAATGCTTCTATCGAAGCTGCTAAGGTAGCTAAGGCTGCTGAGGCTAAAGTTAACACTGAGCGCGCTGAAGCTATTGCTAAGAAGAAAGCTGAAGCATTGGCTGCAGAACAAGCTGCTGCAAAGGCTGCCGCTGAGGAAGCTGCTGCAGAAGAGGCTGCTGTTGAGCAGGCTCCGGCTGAAGCTCCTGCAGAGGAAGCTCCGGTTGAGGCTCCTGCAGAGGAGGCTCCGGTTGCTGAGCAAGCACCTGCTGCTGAGTAGTGTTATGCGGATACTGAAATCTTACGGAGCAAAAGGCGGTCTTCTTGTAAGCGCCGCATCACTTAGTGAAGATTTCAATAAGAAAGAACCGGTATTCATCGAATTCGATGGACTGCCGGTTCCTTTTTTTATCGAAGAGATCAAATCTCACGGTTCTACCAAGCTCTTCATAAAACTGGAAGATATCGATACTCTCGAAGATGCCGAGGCTCTTGTCGGCAAAGACATTCTCCTTGAAGAGGAGTACTCTTCGTCTCAGGATTCAATTATAGGATATACTCTTATAGACGCCTCTACCGGCAAGACGGTCGGGACCGTCACAGGATTTGAAGATATCCCCGGCAACCCTTGCATCGAGGTAGAAAAATCCCTTTTCCCCTGCCACGAAGATTTGATTCGTAAAATTGACAGAAAGAAAAGGGTGATTTTCCTTACAATCCCTGAAGGATTGCTCTGACTGTCTACAGTTTTCTCTTAATTTCCTCGATTGTGTAGGCCTCAACGATGTCGCCCACTTTGATGTCGTTATAATTCTCTACGTTCAAGCCGCAGTCAAAACCTGCTGCCACCTCTTTGACATCGTCTTTGAATCTCTTCAGAGAACCGAGAACTCCGGTGAATACCACGATACCGTCACGGATGATTCTCACCTTAGCGGCACGCACCAGCTTACCCTCTTTGACCATACATCCGGCAACTGTACCGACCTTGGAAATCTTGAATATCTCGCGCACTTCGGCGGTAGCGGTAACGACCTCTTTCTCTTCAGGAGCGAGCATACCTTCGATACCGTCTTTCACCTCGTTGATAGCGTCGTAGATAACTGAGTAGAGACGGATTTCAATGCCCTCTTTGTCAGCAAGCTTTCTTGCTCCCATAGAAGGACGTACCTGGAATCCGATGATGATGGCATTTGAAGCGATAGCCAGCATAACGTCCGACTCTGAGATTGCTCCGACCGCTTTGTGGATCACGTTTACGTTCACCTCTTCGGTAGAGAGTTTGATCAGGGAGTCTGCCAAAGCCTCGATAGAACCGTCCACGTCCGCTTTCAATACGATATTGAGCTCCTTGAAGTTGCCGATAGCGATACGGCGGCCCAATTCTTCGAGAGTAATGTGGGTCTGAGTCTTGATACCCTGGATACGGATCAGCTGCTCTCTCTTGTTGGCGATATCGCGCGCCTCTTTTTCATCTTCGAGAACGTTGAATGTATCGCCGGCGGTAGG
>JAGDBY010000154.1 GCA_017958765.1 Bacteroidales bacterium
ACCTATTGTAAAGCAGGTAGGGCCCGCTTTTGCCGGGTCGTAGCCCCAAATTCTGTAAAGAGGCTGACCGAGCAGTTTGCCCACGAGATCGTGCAGAGCTATGTCAATGGCGGCTTTCGCCGGAGCGTCTCCGTCAGAGAGAGAATCTACATACGATAGAATCTCCTCGATCTTGAAAGGGTCGCTGAACTGTCCCAGATCCACCTTGTCCAGGAAAGCGCAGACGCTCTCCACGGTATGACCCAGGTACGGCGGCATAGAGGCCTCTCCGTATCCTATGAATCCGTCATACTCCAGTTCAACCTGAACGTCAGGAGTGGTTGTGCGGGAGTAGGTGGCTACGGTAAATGTGTGAGCCAGCTGAAGCTCGTAGGGGAAATATCTCAGGCTGAGCCTGTTCTTCCCTTTGCTGTCCAGTTGGTAAGGTACGACTTTGCTTGAGGAAAAATTACTGCTGCAGGATGCCAAACCGGCAGCCACTCCTGCTGCAGCCGTGACTTTAAAAAACTTTCTTCTGTCCATGACTACTTAATATTGGCCACGGCGTAGTCAATGCGGCGGAGAGTTTCCTCTTTGCCGATGAATCCGCAGATGGCAAAAATACTCGGTCCCTGGCTGATGCCTATAACGGCAAGTCTCAGAGAATTCATAAGTCGGCCCATTGAGAGTCCGTTGTCCATAATCCATTGATGAACAGCCTGTTCAGTCTCTTCAGGAATAATCTCGCTGCAGGCTGCCAGCTGCTCTCTGAGAAGGAGCAGATTCTTCACGTCATCCTCTTTCCAGCTCTTGCCGACAGATTTTTCGTCGTATGAAGCAGGGGCCTGGAACATATAAAGGGTGAGCGGAAGAAGCTCCGAAGGGAAGGTAGCTCTCTCCTTTATGAGAGAAACCGCCTTGGAAGCACGTTCCAAAGTGGTCTCGATCCCTTTCTCCTTGAGGAGGCCTTTCAGTATAGCGCCCAGTTCCGCATCGTCGCGGGTCTTCATATATTGGGCGTTGAACCATTTAGCCTTGTCGGGGCTGAAGCGGGCGCCGCTTTTGCTCACTCTCTCAAGTGAGAATGAGTCGATAAGCTGCTCCATATTGAATATCTCCTGATCCGTACCAGGATTCCAGCCCAGGAGGGCCAGCATATTTATAAAGGCCTCAGGGAAATAACCTTGCTCTCTGTAACCCATAGAGACCTCTCCGTCAGGGGAATGCCACTCGAGAGGGAATACCGGAAATCCGAATTTATCTCCGTCTCTCTTGCTCAGTTTGCCCTGTCCGACCGGCTTTAGAAGCAGCGGAAGGTGAGCAAATTGAGGCTGGGTGTCGCTCCATCCGAAAGCTCTGTAGAGAAGGAAGTGGAGCGGGAGTGAAGGAACCCACTCTTCACCTCTTATCACGTGGCTGATCTCCATCAGGTGGTCGTCAACTATGTTCGCCAGGTGATAGGTAGGGAGCCTGTCTACCGACTTGTAGAGGACTTTGTCATCCAAAGTGTTGGTATTCACTACCATGTGCCCTCTGATGATGTCCTCCATCTCCACGTTTTCATTCTCCGGCATCTTGAAGCGGATCACCCACACGTCGCCTCTGTCGATCCTCTGTTTTACCTCATCCTCGGAGAGTGTCAGAGAATTGCAAAGTCCCTCTCTTGTAGCCGGACCGTAGGCGAAAGTCTTTCCCTGCTTTTCCGCTTCAGCTCTGAGAGCGTTAAGCTCCTCGGGTGTGTCGAATGCGTAGTATGCATTTCCGTTCTCAACAAGTTCCAGAGCGTATTTCAGATATATGTCGCGTCGTTCGCTTTGTCTGTAAGGGGCGTGAGGACCGCCTTCGTTGATGCCTTCGTCAATCTTGATCCCGCACCATTCCAGCGACTGGAAGATGTACTCTTCCGCTCCCGGAACATATCTTCCCGAGTCAGTATCTTCAATTCTTAAAATGAAATCTCCGCCGAAATGTTTAGCAAACAGATAGTTGTAAAGAGCTGTTCTCACTCCGCCGATGTGGAGCGGACCTGTCGGGCTGGGAGCAAAGCGTACTCTGACGCGTCGATTGTCTGTCATAGCAGGAACTTAAAAATAAAGGCCAAAAATCAATTTTGGCCATTGTTTGTACTCGATAGGAGAATCGAACTCCTATTTAGAGATTGAGAATCTCTTGTCCTAACCGTTAGACGAATCGAGCAGTTGTTTCGTTCGCAAAAGTAATCAGATTTACCGGGATTACAAATTTTTTTATATTTGTAGAGACTAAACCTAACCGATTCTATGCTGGACTTTAGTAAAATCAACAAGCCCAATCTCCTATACTCATTAGTGCTCAGCCACGTCAGGTACGTTCATAACGTGCTGTATTATAGAAAATACAAGGTTCTGCACAAGGAGAGAATTCCTAAAGACGAGGGCTCTCTGGTTATATGCAATCACCAGAACGGACTTAACGACGCGCTGGCTCTCCTGATGATGGGAGCCAAGAACCATATGGTATTCATAGCGAGGGGAGACCTGTTCAAAAAGGATTTCCTGGGCAAGATGATGCGCTTTCTGAGAATTCTGCCGGCTTTCCGCGTGAGAGACGCAGGTACCGAAGGGCTCAAGGACAACGACCTGATCTTCGAGGAGTCTTCCAGAATTATCTCCGAAGGGGACAATGTGATAATATTCCCCGAAGCTACCCACCAGCACGGTCATTACCTGAACGTATTTAAGAAGGGATTCGCGCGAATAGCTTTCAGAACCGCCGAAAAGGCAGGTTTTGAGAAGGATATCAAAATTCTCCCCGTGG
>JAGDBY010000155.1 GCA_017958765.1 Bacteroidales bacterium
CAAAGAGAATATTATCTCCGCCATCGAGATAGCCGCAGCAGTCGACGCAGACCGTCACCCGAAGGTTCCTCAGGTGTGCATATTCTTTGAGAATCAGCTACTTCAGGGTAACAGGTCCAAGAAGTACAATGCCGAGAATTTCAAAGCGTTCATCTCCGCCAACTACCCTGTTCTGGCCGACGTCGGCATCCATATCAAATTCAACGACAACGCTATCCACCACCCTAAAAAATGGGGCAAGCCGCTGGTTGTCAACGACCGCCTCTCAACCGACGTGGCAGTGCTGAAGCTCTTCCCGGGCATCAGCAGGGAGTATGTCGATGCGGTGATAGGGACTGCGAATCTGAGAGCCCTGATTCTGGAAACTTTCGGTTCCGGCAACGCCCCTACCTCTGAATGGTTCATCAAGACCGTAAAGGAGTGCACCGACAGGGGGATCATAGTTCTCAACGTCACCCAGTGCAACACCGGCTCGGTGGATATGAATTCCTACGCTAACGGAATGGCCCTCAAAGAGGTCGGCGTAATCAGCGGATATGACATCACAATCGAGTCCGCAATCACCAAACTGTATGTCCTGCTCGGCAAATACAAAGACAACCGAGAGGTCAAAAGAGAGTTTGAAGAGAATATTAGTGGAGAATTCTCAAAAAATAATTAGTTAATTAAAAAAATAGTGCTTAAATTGCGCATTATTTTGAGCGCACGACTGCGCCCAAATATAAAAACCCTAATTGACAACTATTTAATACATTGTTTAATAATTAATTCAAAAAAGTATGAAAAAAATTTTCATGTTTTTGGCAGTTATCGGCATTTTGACCGTTTCTGCTCAATTCCAATCAGCAAATGCTCAAGACGGGTCAGCTACTACAGCTACTGAGGTCGTTGCTAGTGACAGCGCTACAGACTGGACAGCAGCAGGTAAAAGCGATGAGCCTATTCACCAACAACTGAAAGCTAAATTCATTGAGGGTGGTCCTGGTTTCATGTCATTGATTTTCCTCTGCCTTATCCTCGGTTTGGCAATCGCTATTGAGAGAATCATTACTTTGAGCCTTGCACAAGTTAACACCAAACCTCTTCTCGAGGGTGTGGAAGAAGCTCTGAAGAATAATGACATCGAAGGTGCTAAAGAAATTTGCCGCAACACTCGCGGTCCTGTAGCAAGCATTTTCTATCAAGGTCTTCTCCGTATGGACCAAGGCGTTGAAAGTATTGAAAAAGCAGTTGTTTCTTACGGTTCAGTTCAAATGGGCCAATTGGAAAGCGGTCTTTCTTGGATTTCATTGTTTATCGCTATCGCTCCTATGTTGGGATTCATGGGAACCGTTATCGGTTTGATCCAAGCATTCGATGCTATTGAGATTGCCGGTGATATTTCTCCAAACCTTGTAGCAGGTGGTATGAAGGTTGCGTTGATCACTACCGTAGGTGGTTTGATCGTAGCTATCATTCTTCAATTGTTCTACAACTACATCGTTTCAAAGATCGAGACAATCGTTACTTCAATGGAAGATGCATCTATCTCTCTGTTGGACATCTTGGTTAAATATCAAAAGTAATTAAAGCATGAAGAAACTTCCTAAAATAATTGAGTTGGTACTCCTAGTACTTTCAGTTGTTGTGATCGTTGCTTTCTTCGTGATGCCTCACGCAGTCACTACCGATCCGGCTATTGAAATGTATCTGTACTGGGCATACTTCCTCGTTGCATTGTCAGTAGTGGTATTGCTGGGATTTCTTTTGGTTAAGACCTTTAGCTCAAAGAAAGGCATTATCAGACTGCTTGCTTTGCTCGTAGGAATTGTTGTTCTGGTCGGAGTATCGTTCCTCCTTTCTAAAGGCGGAGACATCCCTACTTCAGTGGCATACACTGAACAGACATCAAAATTCTGCGATACAGCACTCCATATGTTATACATCATGTTGGGTGCAGCTGTCGTAGCTCTATTCGGCACTGCTGTATTTAACGCTATTAGAAACAGATAATTTAGATTAACATGGCATCAAAAAAGACTCCGGAAATTAACGGTGGATCAATGGCGGATATCTCTTTCATTGTATTGGTATTCTTCTTGATGGTTTCCACTATGGACCAGGAAAAAGGTCTGTCACGTCGTCTCCCTCCTATGCCTGCAGAGGATCAGAAGGTAGAGGACCAGAAGGTTAACCGTCGTAATATCATCATTGTGAGAATCAATATCAACGACCGTATCTTCGCCGGTAACGAGCCGATAGATGTCAGCCAACTGAAGGACAAGATCAAAGAGTTCCTCACCAACCCTATGGAAGACCCTAATCTTCCTGAGAAAGAGGTTAAGGAAATCGAAGGATTCGGTCCATATCCTGTTTCAAAAGGTGTTATTTCACTCCAAAACGACCGTGGTACTACATATAGCAAGTACATAGAGGTTCAGAACGAGTTGGTTAAAGCTATCAACGAGATCCGTGACGACTTCTCTATGGCTAACTATGGCAAGAAATATGACAAGCTTGATGAAGACAAGCAAGCCATTGTCCGTGAGTGTATACCACAACAGATTTCAGAAGCAGAGCCTAAAGACATCAACAAGAAATAAGGAGGATCAGTATGGCTACATTTAGAAAAAGCGGTTCAAAAGAAGTTCCTGCAATCAAGACTTCTTCTCTTCCAGACATCGTGTTTATGATTTTGATGTTCTTTATGGTGTCAACAAGTATGCGTCAGTCAGACCGTCTTGTTAAAGTTACACTTCCGCAAGCATCAGAAATCGTAAAATTGGAAAGAAAAGACCTGTCATCATATATTTATGTCGGCACTCCTATGGAGCAGTACAGAGATAAATATGGTACAGACAGTCGTATTCAATTGAATGATTCTTTCCGTACTGTAGATGAAATTCGTGACTTTGTGGCTGCAGAGCGTGAAAACCTCAGCGAGGCTGACCGCCCATTCATGACAGTATCTATCAAAGCTGACCAGGACACCCGTATGGGTATCATCACTGATATCAAACAGGAGCTCCGTCGTTGCTCAGCGTTGAAGATAATGTACGGTGCAAGATAAGTCACTCTATACAAATAAAAAGAGGGGAGTTCTGCTCCCCTTTTTTTAATTAACTGTGATAAAATGAAAAGATTATTTAAAGGATTAGCACTATCAGTTCTGATAACCGTTCTCGTAGCAGGATGCTGCAACAAAGAGAAACATGCTAAATACGTGTTCCTGTTCATAGGTGACGGTATGGGATTCTCTCACGTTTCCCTCACCGAAGCGTACAAGGCATTTCACGAGACCGGCACATTCGGCAGCCTTCCGCTGACATTCACTCAGTTCCCTGTTTTGGGCATGGCTACCACCTACTCTGCCAGCAACGCTATCACCTGTTCTTCTGCAGCGGGCACAGCTCTTTCAACCGGTACTAAAACTAAAAACTATCTGTTGGGAGTGGATCCTGATTCATGCGCCCTGACATCCATCTCTTACAAGATTCACGATGCAGGATACAAGGTCGGAATTATGACTACCGTAAATATCGACCACGCCACCCCGGGAGCATTCTACGGACACGAGACCTATAGAAACAACTACTATAACATCGGTGCAGAGCTTTCACAGACAGGTTTTGAATTCTTCGCCGGCGGAGATTTCGCTCAGCCTAACGGAGAAAAAGGCGATCAGAAGTCTCTCTTCGAACTGACTGAAGAGGCGGGTTATACCATCTCTCGCGGTCTCGAGGAGTTCCAGGTTAACAAAGGAACAAATGACAAGCACCTGTTGCTGTCACCTGTAAGACCGGGCCTTGAAACTACTTCTGAGAGAGAGACCGTTCCTTACGTTATCGACAGAAAAGACGGCGATCTGACCCTTGCATCTATAGTCAATGCGGCTATCGAGGTTCTCAACAACCAGAAGGGCTTCTTTATGATGGCTGAGGGCGGCAAGATCGACGGGGCTGCTCACAAAAACGAAGTTGTAAGCACTATTTTCGAGACTCTCGATATGGACGAGGCTGTTGCGGTAGCTTTCGAATTCTACAAACAGCATCCTGACGAGACTCTGATTGTAGTTACTGCAGACCACGAGACCGGCGGTGTATCTCTCGGCGCAAGAAGCGGCTATGTTTACAGCCTGAACAACGTCGACAGCATCGTCGAGGCAGTTGCCTCAGGAGAAAGCGAGTACGTAGCAGGTGAGAAGACTGACGCAAGCGATGCTGCATCTACAAGGGACCGCATCGGCTGGACTACAACTTCTCACACAGGCGGAGCAGTTCCGGTATGGTCAGTGGGCGTCGGCAGCGAAAAATTTGCCGGACGTATGGACAATACCGACATTCCGAAACGTATCTGCGAAATTATGGGAGTTCAGTTCTAGAGAACTTCTCGGACATTAAAAAACCGGTAACTGACGTTATCGGTTTTTTTATCTCCTCTGCCCGATAAACCGGTAGACTATCTCGCCGGTCTGGGCTTTCGGTGCGGATGTGGAAGCTGTGAATCTGGATCGCTTGGCGGCATCCAAGGCATATTCCTGAAGGGATGTATTCTTGGTGGAAACAGATTCTATCACCTTTGCGTCCACCACCCTTCCGGAATTATTGACTGAGATTGTCACTGAGACATCCCCTGACTCGTAACCTTTGTAAGCCGGAACCGACAGGTGGGTAGCCTCTCTCCATTCCAGTCTGTAGGAGATTACAGCAGGGCCTGTGTAGACCGGCTCCTCCTTCTCCTGTTTATCGCTCCTGAGAGATGCCTCGAAAGCCTCGTCCGCAGCATCCAGAGCATTAGCCCTGTCCCTTGCCGCATCAAGCTTCCGCTGAAGGTCGCGGGCATCGTCATATACCTGAGCCGGATTGGCGTTGCGGTCGTCTTTCAGCTGACGGTCCGCATTTACGGCCACATTCCTTATCTCGCTGTTATTTCTGGCTGCCGAAAGAAGGGCGTCCACCTCTGCGCTGACCATCTGCTTGAACTGTTTCTGCTCTTCAATCTTCTCCAATTCTTCCTGCTTGGTGAAATCGAGTACGAAAGAGCTCTCCTGCCTGATTGACGTTCCTATTGAGGCTATCAACAGGATTATCAGAATAGACAGGTGAAAAATCAAAGTAGAATAGAACCCTACTTTATTCTCTTCCTTTTTGAACTCGAAGAATTTCATCTATTGCTTAGGCCAGTTCTTCTCTTTGAGGGCCTTCTCTATAGTTGCAGTCAAAATGTTGATACCCACGTGGTTGTTTCCACCCTGCGGGATGATTATATCGGCATCACGCTTACGGGGCTCGATGAAAATATGAAACATCGGCTTGACGGTCTTGGTGTATCTCTCAATAACCCAGTCCACATCTTTTCCCCTCTCGTGAATGTCTCTCTGGATGATTCTCATCAAACGGTCGTCATCATCGGCATCTACAAAAACTTTGATGTCAAACTCATCCAGCAGCTCTTTGCAGCAGAAGATCAGGATTCCTTCAACTATCACTACATCTGCAGGCTCAACGTGTATCGTCTCTTCTTTCGATCTGGAGCAGGTCAGGTATGAGTAGATAGGCTCTTCTATGGCCTTGCCCGCCTTCAGATCTCTCAGTTGCTGAACCAGAAGCTGAAAATCGATAGCATCGGGGTGGTCGAAGTTCATCACCCTTTTTTCATCCTCGGAAAGATTGCTGCAGTCCTTATAGTAAGAATCCTGGGAAAGGACCGCTACATTCTCGTGGATAGCCTTGATAATCTTCTTGACTACTGTAGTTTTTCCGGAGCCTGAGCCGCCGGCGATACCGATTATTACCATATTGATTATAGTTTAAAACTCTGCATTCTTAGGAGTACGAGGGAACGGGATGACATCTCTGATATTTGTCATACCTGTCACGAACATAAGCAGTCTCTCGAATCCCAGTCCGAAGCCGCTGTGAGGGCAGCTGCCGAAGCGCCTGGTGTCAATGTACCACTCAAGATTGGTGCGGCTCATACCGAGTTCCTTGATTCTTGCTTCAAGTTTGTCCAGGCTGGCTTCTCTTTCAGAACCTCCGATGATTTCCCCAATCTTCGGGAAGATAACTGGAGTCCTTGTAGTAGGAATCCATGGGAATCACTACCACTTTCTCTTTAAGGCCGGCCG
>JAGDBY010000156.1 GCA_017958765.1 Bacteroidales bacterium
ATGAGAGGGGGGATCCCGTTCTTCTCAAGGAACACTCTCACCAAGAATACCTATTGCTCCGACTTCAATATCAACACGCTCCCTAAAGAGCTGCCGCGCGTGGAGATCGTCAATTCCTATGTGGGTGCGGACGAGATGGCTTTAAAAGCTGCGGTTGCGGCTGGCGCCAAAGGGGTTGTAATCAGCGGGGTGGGGCACGGCAATTCTACGGACGCCCTCCGTCTGTATGCCGCTCAGATAGCAAACGGGCCGAATCCGGTAGCCGTAGTGCGTTCTACCCGTGTCCTGAAAGGGGGAGTGACCACCGAGCTGGAGGATTCTTTCGAAGGGGAGATCCCAAGCTGGTACAAATCTCCGCAGAAGGCTAGAATCCTGTTGATGCTGGCTCTCACCAAGACTCAGGATCCTGAGAAGATTAAAGAATACTTTGTAGAATACTAAAATCTAAATAAATGGAAAAGACTAAGAAGAAATTGGCTCTTCACTGGCAGATTCTCATAGGAATCGGCCTCGGAGCTATTGTGGGCATCGTTTTGTGCCGTTTTACTCCGTATGAGAACTGGTCACCTTATATTAAATGGGCCGGTGACATCTTCCTTCGCGCTCTGAAGATGATAGTCATCCCTCTGGTGTTCTCGTCAATTGCCCTGGGTGTGGCTAATATGGGAGACTCAGCGTCTCTGGGCAGAATAGCCGGCAAGAACTTCGCCTATTATATCTGCACCACCCTTATCGCTGCGGCAGTCGGCCTTACGCTGGTAAATGTGATCAGACCGGGTGTAGGAGCTCAGCTGAATCTTACTGAAGAAGTGTCGAATCTCGGCACTCAAGGATCGATAATGGAAACAATCGTAAACATCGTCCCTGCGAACATTTTCGAGTCGCTCAGTACAGGCCACCTGCTTTCAATTATCTTCTTTGCCATTCTGTTCGGATTCTTCATCACAAGGGTGGAGATCAAGCAGCAGACCACTCTGAAGGATATTTTCCAGGCAATCTACGATGTGATAATGAAGATTACATTCTTCATCATCAAGCTCGCTCCTTACGGCGTATTCTCAATAGTGTGCTGTGTGGTAGGCAAACAGGCTAATGACCCTGCAGCCCTCGCCAGCATCGCAAAGAGCCTCGGAGTGTTCGTGCTGACAATCTGGGCGGGACTCTTCATCCAGTTCCTCATCGTCCTTCCGACCTGTGTGAAAACTCTGGCAAAATGCTCTCCTTGGAAGCATATGTCCAAGATGTCGACAATGCTGCTGACAGCATTCTCTACCTGCTCATCCGGAGCGGCTCTTCCGATTAATATCCGTGACACTCAGGAGAAGTGCGGCGTGTCAAATAAGATCGCAAGCTTCACACTGCCTCTCGGAAGCACCATCAATATGAACGGAACGGCTCTGTATGAGTGTGTGACGGCGATTTTCATCGCTCAGGTGTACGGCATCAACCTGCCACTCTCTTCACAGATCATCATTGTGTTCACAGCCCTTCTGGCGGCTATCGGAGCAGCCGGTATCCCTATGGCCGGAATGGTGATGCTGACAATCGTGCTGAACGTAGTCGGTCTGCCTCTCGAAGGTATCGGCTTGGTTCTCGCAGTTGAGCAGCTCTGCGATATGCCTCGTACAATGGTGAACTGCTACGGCGACAGCTGCGGCGCAATTATCATTGCAAGAAGCGAAGGTGAGAAGCTGACCGTGGATGATTAGAGTAGGCCGTACTCTTTGGCCTTAGCCAACATTTCTGCAGTATTTTTAGCGTCTAGTTTTTCCAGCAGGCGTTGGCGGCGCCATTTGATAGTCTGCTGGGTAAGGTAGAGCTTGGAAGCTATTTCCTTGCTTGTCATACCTGCGGCAATCATAGGGAGAATTTCCAGTTCACGCTCGGTGAGAGACGGTACGTCAGACTTG
>JAGDBY010000157.1 GCA_017958765.1 Bacteroidales bacterium
ACAAGAAGGTTATTCTTCTCCAGGCAATCTTGTAAGAGTCTGAGCACTTGGCTCTTCATCTCTTCGAACATCGGTTTTTTCTCGATATATTCTTCGAGAATCATCGAGCAGTGAAGGTCTAGTCCGTACATAGTTACGACATAGTAATGTGCGAATTTAATAAAAAAAATAAAGGCTGGCAAATAGCCAGCCTTTAAAAATATGAAGTGTTGATTATTTAACAGCTGTAGTAGGGTTCAGAGGAATTCTGCCAGGGTCGTTAGCTGCACAGATAGCCAGCCAAGCAACGATTGTAGCATCGATCTTCAGGTCGCCCAATGAGAGACGCTCGTAAGTATCCATAATTGTGTGGTAAGTACGGTTGTACTCAAGAGCATCCTGGATGAACTGGTAAGCAGGAAGACCTATTCTCTGGAAAGTAACGTGGTCTGTAGAGCCGGTAGTTCTAGGTGAAAGATAGTTGAAACCGATTGACTCGATGTTCTTCATCCAAGCCTCGAAGAATGGGAACGCGCCGTCATTTCTCTCAAGGTAGATACCGCGGAAACGGCCTGAACCGTTATCCATGTTCAGATAAAGAGCGAATTTGTCATATCCAGGGAGTTTCTGCTGATTCTTGTAGAGGTAGCTCTCCATATATCCGCGTGATCCGTAGAGACCTTGCTCCTCACCGCCCCACAATGCAAGACGGATAGTTCTCTTAGGCTGAATGCCGAGGTCTTTGAGGATACGCATAGCTTCCATCATTACGATGCAGCCTGATGCATTGTCAGCAGCACCTGTACCGCCGTGCCATGAGTCGAAGTGACCGCCCAAAAGTACGATTTCGTCTTTGAGAGCCGGATCGGTACCAGGGATTTCAGCGATTACATTGTGAACTTCCTGATCGTTGGTGAACTTGTTGATAAGCTCGAGTTCCATCTCAACTTTCTGGCCGTTGTTGATAAGACGTACCATACGTGCGTGATCCTCAATAGGCATCAGGATTTCAGGAGTTGGTTCAGGATCGCCAACTTTATAAGAAGCGCCTGTACTGCTAGGTACGTTGAAAGTACCGCGGCCTGTAACGATGCAAAGAGGTTTCTCTTTAGCAAGAAGCTCGTTTGTAAGATTTTGGAGCTCCATACGTGCGTTACGGTCAAGTGTCTGAGCCTGAGTTGTAGCAGCTCTTGGAGGACCTGCAGGTGAAGTTGAAGTGTTGTATCTCTGGTCAGTGGTAAGAGCTTCAAGCTGCTCCTCTGAATAACGGGTAGCCAGAGGGTTGAAGTTGATAGCATAGTTCTGAGTAGAAGGCATCAACAAGATTTTACCTTTGATCTGGCCTTTGTATTTAGCCAAGTCTTCTTTGGTCTGTACGTCAAATACGATGCACTCGCCTTTTACCAGACCTTTTGTACTACCGGTCCAAGCTTTAGGGTTGACAGTGAAAGCGCAGTAGTAAGGAGATGTCATAGCAGCGTAAGTCTTAACGACATCCCAACCGCCTCTTGGGAATTCAACAGCGAATTCAGCACGTGGGTTAGAGAATCCCATCTCACCCAATTTTCTGATTACAAGGCTTTCAGCACGGCGTTTCTGTTGCGATGCAGTAAGTCTTGAGCCCATAAGGTCTGTCATATATTGAGAAATCTCCTCAATCTTAGAATTGTTCAGACCTTCATCCTTGATTTTCATAGCCAGCTCAGCAGGCTGTGACACCTGAGCATTGGCAATGTTGCAGCTGAATACAACAGCCAGCAACGAAACTAGTAATAAACTTTTCTTCATCGGTTGTTTATTTGGTTTATAAAGATTCTGTTATTGTTGAAATTAGGGTTGTTTATAACGTTATCGTTGTCGATATCATTGAATCCGTTGGTTATTCTGTAGGCACTTCCCTGCTTTCCTTCTCCTGCATATACCACTTCATAAACAATATACGGGGTGGTGACGCCGTTGTCAAATCCTACGAATACCAGGTAGAAGACATCCCCCGGCTCAAGATACTCGTAAAAATCGGCCATATCCTTCGAGTCGGTGGTTCCTTTGGAGATCAGAGCGTCAATCATATCATACTGCGTGTAGAGCCAGATTGTAGAATACAGGTACAGATCCGGAGTAGGATACATATCGTTGACAATATTCTTGTATTCATAATCCCAGAAATAAGTATCTGTATCATTTGACGTTGTAACCGTTATGACGGATCCGAAGATTGAAACGTCCAACAACTTGATGTCGGCCGGCACTATCGGAGGAGTTCTCATCGGAACCGCCGTCATCACCTGATATGGCTCGTTTCCGTCGGTATAAGGGATGGCGAACACATAGTAATCGGTCTCAGGATCCAGAGGGAAAAGCATATCGTAGTAAGCTCCCTTAGTGAGGAAAAGCTCGTCGAAAGTGCCGTACTCTTCATACCCCTGCTTATACATCTCTTTCAAAGACTCGTCGTTCCACTTGATAAACTCTGCGTCGGTTGCAAACTGCTTCATAATGTCGGCAGGAATTGCGCTGAGGTAGTAGTTGAAGTCGTTTGTTTCAGGGACAATATCCACCCAGCACGCATTAGGCTGTATTTTCTCCAACAGTATCGTAAACGGATCATCGCTTGGGAAATAAGCCTTCTTGCACCCTACCGCAGAGAAAAGCGAAACAATCAAGAATATATGAAGTACCGTCCTTTTCATTATCAGATTAGCTTGAGAATTTTAAAGA
>JAGDBY010000158.1 GCA_017958765.1 Bacteroidales bacterium
AGCTGGAGAGCTCCCGCATCTCGCTCAATAAGAAGATCGCCCGCGCCGATGTTCTCCCTAACGTGAGCGCATTCGGTACCGTAGGCTACGGACAGTGGCCTCTGAATATGTTCCGCCGCTCTGCAGATGTTTACGGCATAGTGGGTCTGTCGGTGACAATCCCTATCAGCGGCTGGCAGGACTACAAGTATCAGTCGGCTCTCCTTGACAATGCGGACGAGAAGCTCCGCTACCGCAGGGAGGCTCTCGAGAAGCAGCAGACTGCCGACCTGCTCCGCTACGACGGCGAGATAGCCAAGTACAGCGAGCTTGCTACGAGCTGCGACAGGATTATCGACAAGTACACCGAGCTCTGCGACGAGCTTCAGACGCTCTCCGAGCAGGGTATGGCGTCGATGTCGGATTATATGACGGCCCTTGAGACACTCTCTTCGGCCAAGCTTGATAAAGAACTTTATTCTCTGCTGAAACTTCAGTCACAGCTTCAGCGGAGCAACCATATTATAAAACAGCACTGAGAAAGAGTATACTTATTATAATAATAGTGGCGGCCGTCGCAATCTCCTGCGGCCGTAACGGCACTCCTGACGATTACGGCATAGTGGGATTCGACACCTACACGGTGGCTTCGAGCGAGACCGGCCAGATAGTGGCCCTGAATGTCACTGAAGGCTCTGTTCTGGAGAAGGACGATGTGGTGGGCCTGATCGACACCACCAGGCTTTCGCTCCAGCTGAACGCCCTTGTATCGCAGGCTAACCACCTGAGGAACACCCTCCCGAACGTGGGCAAGCAGGTGGACGTGCTGATGCGTCAGAAGGAGTCCCTGGAGAATGAGAAGGGCAAAGTCACTGTCCTTGTGGAGAGAGGCAGCGCCTCTTCCAAGCAGCTCGACCGCATCAATGACGAGATTTCCGTCCTCGAGAGCCAGATAGACGCCCTGCGCTCATCCCTCTCGCGTGAGAATTCTCAGATACTCTCATCCATCTCGGCGCTGGAAGCTCAGGCGAGCATAGTCCGCGACCAAATCGAAAAATGTTCCATCATCAATCCGGAGAACGGAGTGGTGACGGCCAAATATGTTAACCTCCACGAGTTCATTGCCCCGGGCCAGCCTATCTACAGGCTTGCGGATAACACCAACGCTTTTGTAGATGCTTGGTTTGAAGGCGGAGTCCTCTCCACCATGAAGCTCGGCGACAATGTTACGGTAAAAATTGACGACGGTGACTCAAAAATGAGAAGTTACACCGGTCGAGTATCGTATATTGCTGAAAATGCAGAATACACTCCTACTAAAGTCCAGACGAGAGATACACGCACCACTATGGTGTATCACGTCAAGATCAAACTGACCTCTGACGGATATCTCAAGTCGGGAATGCCTGCCGAAATTTATCTAGAATCTGTGAAATGATTGAAATTGAAGGCGTTAACAAGTATTATGGGGACCACCATGTCCTCAAGGATATCTCCTTCAGCGTAAGAAAGGGGGAGATAGTTGCTATGATGGGCGCCAACGGTG
Source organism: Bacteroidales bacterium (assembly GCA_017958765.1). Lineage (GTDB taxonomy): Bacteria > Bacteroidota > Bacteroidia > Bacteroidales > UBA932 > Equibacterium. Next base: position 1,526 of record JAGDBY010000158.1, read on the forward strand.
CCGGGAAATCCACCCTGTTTGACATTATCGCCACGCTCGATGATGACTTTACAGGAAAGGTCACAATCGGAGGGCTGGACGTGCGGAAAGACATCCGCCAGATCCGCCGGAATCTGGGCTACGTGCCCGGGAAGTTCTCCCTCTACAATGACCTTACTCTAACTGAAAACCTTGATTTCTTCGCTTCGGCCTACGGAGCCTCCGCTGAGAACATCCGAGACATCAGCCCTTATCTGTGGAAGAGTCTCGAGCCTTTTGCCGACAAACGCGCCGGCACTCTCTCAGGGGGTATGAAGCAGAAACTGGCTATCTGCTGCGCTATGGTGCACAATCAGTCAGTGCTTCTGCTCGATGAGCCTACCGTCGGGGTCGATCCTGCTTCCCGCAAGGATATGTGGAAGGAGCTTGTCACTCTCGCTGACAACGGGGTGACGGTATTTATGAGTACACACTATCCTGACGAGGCTATGGGTTCGGACAGAATCCTGTTCATCCACGAAGGACGCAAGGTTATCTATGACTTCCCAATCAAGGTGAAAGGGCCTTACAGAACACTGGAAGACTCTTTCGTCGAAATGTTGACAGCTCGTAAGTCCGAATAATGAATCCTGTTGAGATACATAATGTCACCAAACGGTTCGGCTCACTGACAGCCGTGGACAATGTATCCCTGAACATCGGGAAAGGGGAGATCGTGGGCCTGCTCGGCGCTAACGGAGCGGGCAAGACTACCCTTATCCGGATGCTTTGCAGCCTGATAAAGCCCGACGGCGGCGATATTCAGGTTGAAGGACGTATCGGATATATGTGTCAGGCTTATTCTCTGATTCCTGAACTTACAGTCCACGAGAACATAGTTTTCTACGGGGCGCTGTACGGTCTTGATAAAGAGGTGGTTGCGAGGAGAGAAGAGCAGATTGCCTCGCTTCTGCAGCTTGACAGATACCTCAACCGACAGGTTAAACATCTGCCTTCGGGATGGAGACAGTCACTCTCTTTCTCGATTGCTATCATTCATACACCGGAAATTCTTATCTTAGATGAACCGACCAGCGGTCTCGATTCTCTGTCGAGAAGGAGACTGTGGAAGATGATCACCTCTTACGCAGAGAGCGGGACCAGCGTTCTGGTGAGTACACACTATCAGGACGAGGCCTACAACTGCGGAAGGGTGGCGATAATGAACACCGGACATATAATTGCCCTTGGGGCCCCTAACGACTGTAGAGAGTATCTATGTTAAAAAAAGGTCTTTTGAATTCAGTTATTGTTAAGGAAGTAAGGCACATCTTCAGAGATCCAGTAAGCTGCCTGTTGCTCTTCCTTATGCCAGCGCTTATCCTGATTATTTTCGGATTTGCACTTTCATTTGAGATTCATCATATGAACATTGCCGTGATGAATCCTAGTCACAACGTTGAAGCTGAAAGGATGTTTGCCAAGATAGAGGCGAATCCTAAAATCAACATTACCCAGAGGATCGACAGCGTCGATCAGATTGACGCAGCTTTCGCTAAAGACAACACCCGTGCGGTGATTGTGTATGACAACGGAGTGGAGATTTTCATAGACGGTACCAGCCCTACCCTCATCGCCTATATGGAGGGAATGCTGACCAATATCATCTCCGAATTCTGGGCGGAAGAGTATCACGCCGCGGCGTTTGACACCAATGCCAATGCCCCGCAGATCAGATACATATACAATCCTTCCCTCAAGAAGGAGTATATGCCTGTCCCGGGATTGGTGCTGATGATTTTCATCCTTGTATCCTCTATCGTGCTCGGTACGAGCATCAATAAAGAGAAAGATCAGGGGACTTACAAGCTGATGAGAATGACACCGCTCACCAACTTCCAGATTATCGCCGGCAAGTCGATACCTTATTTTCTGATATCTTTCTTCCACGTGCTGGTGGTATATGCGGTGTGCCTGCTCTTCGGAATAGCCATCAAAGGGTCGCTCGCACTGTTCTTCTGCCTCTGCATTCTCTACTCGCTATGCTGTATGTCGCTGGGTCTGCTCATAGCATCTCTGTGCGACAGGCCGTTGGAAGTGCTGATTCTCTGCTGGATAGTGCTGTTTATCCCGAATGTGTTCCTGTCAGGGTTCATATTCTCGGTGGACAGTCTGGGATTCCCGCTGAAAGATCTGGTATCCGCCCTTCCGGGTACTGCATTCATCGATGCTTTCCGCGGCATAGCCTACAAAGGGACAGGATTTAATGAGAATATAGGACCGTTTGTAATCCTTATCACGGAGACCGTCCTGGCCTTCTGCATATCGCTGGTGGGCTTCAGACGCAAACTCCCTAAATAATGACCAAGCTGCTGAACATACTCAAGAAAGAGTTTCTGCAGCTGGTCAGGACTCCCGCTCTGCTGGCCATTCTGATCCTCAGCCCGATAATAACCGTCGGTTTGGTCCCGTTCGGGCTCGGAAGCAAGGTGCGCGTCAAAGCGGAAGTTGTCGATAAGTCATTCTCAAACGCCGGCTATGACCTTGTCTCTCAGCTGGCTGTCTCAAAGCATATAGAGTCCGTAAAGCTCTCTACGTCAGAAGAATTATCCCTGAAGAAGATTGAGAGGGGCGAGATTGATGCCGTTGTCGTAATCCCGGCCGACGGGGGCAAGTGCGTCATTCTCGCCGACGCCTCCCACATCATAACCGGACAGAATGCCGTAGCCTACATCGCCCGTGAGCTCGCTAAAGCGCCTCAGATAAAGGGATTCGAGATCACCACCCACATCAAATACGCTACAGGTGAGGACAATACCCACTACTACCTTGTATCGATGATAGTGCTGCTGATAGCTATCGTAGGATGCTGTCTGAGCTCTCTTTCGGTGGTTAACGAGAGGGACGGCAAGATTCTGGAGCACTTCCGGAGCACCGGCCTTAAGGCCTCTACATACGTGGGATCGAAGGTACTCTTCTTTACCCTTGTCGGCCTGGCCGAGATGATTGTAGGCCTGATTCTGGCCCGGACAATATTCCACCTCAACGTGGCCGGGAGCTACATTGAATACTTCTTCCTGGGGATCTGCTTCATCTACGCTATGGTAAATCTGGGAATGCTGATAGCCCTCCGCAGCAAATCACTGGTACAGGCTATCTACGTGCTGGTATTCCTGTTTATGATAATGATTCTGCTCAGCACGATGTTCGCTCCGCTCGACAATATGTCTCCTTTCTGGGCTGCCACCCGCTTCGTCAATCCTTTCTTCTGGGTTGTGGACGGATCGTGGAAGATCGCCCTTAAAGGGATGGGCCTGAGCGCCATCTGGTCACACTACCTGCTCCTGATAGCGATGGGAGCGGTGATGCAAGCTCTGAATATTCTTAAAATCAACAACACTCACTGACGGTCGGTCAGCACTTCGCCTTCAGATAGGCGAGGATATCGCCGACGGTTGTGAAACCGGCGATGTCGCGGTCGGGGATTTCTATATCAAATTCCTCCTCAAAGTCATTTGCGAGGGATACCACATCGAAAGATGTGAGACCCAACTCGGAAGAGAGCACCGTATCGGTATCAATGTCCAGATTGTCCGTATATTTCGCAAAAAGTGCGCGTACTCTTTCCAGAACGGCTTTTTCGTCAAATTTGTCGTTATTCATTTCTATCGAGTTAATTGCTTTTATTTCCTTTTTTAAAATACTTCATAGCATCTAGCCCCAGGCTGCCGATCTGACGCGAATCATCGGCACCCTTGCCGAGCCGATTAAATCCGCGACGGATGAGTCTCCAGACTCTTATGCCACGACCGACGGCGATGTCTATTACTTCAAAGTTCTCCTTCCCGTCTACGATGCGGGAGGAACCGCCGACCGGTCTGTCGAAAGCGGAACGCTCGCGGAACAG
>JAGDBY010000159.1 GCA_017958765.1 Bacteroidales bacterium
CATAAAGGCGCTCACCGTGGTGTTGAATGAGAATCCTTCTATGTCCGACTGCACTTTTGCAATCAGCTTGTGGAGAACTTTCAACTCGCCGGCTGTAGCCTTCTCGTCCGACACGCTGAAGTCTTCCTGAGGGAAGTACAGTTTCCAGAAACGGCGGAGGAAGCGGTGCACACCGTCGATACCCTTGGTATCCCACGGTTTGCTCTGTTCCAAAGGTCCGAGGAACATCTCGTAAAGTCTCAGGGTGTCAGCTCCGTATTCTTCACAGATGCGGTCCGGATTAACGACGTTGAACATAGACTTGCTCATCTTCTCAACCGCATATCCGCATATGTATTCTCCGTTCTCGAGGATGAATTCGGCAGTCTCGTACTCCTTCATCCACTTCTTAAACGCCTCAGTATCAAGCCTGTCATTATGAACAAGGTTGATATCTACGTGTATTTCGGTAGTATCGTACTGATCTTTCAGACCGTAAGAGACAAAGGTGTTCGTATTCTTTATACGGTATACGAAGTTGCTCCTGCCCTGGATCATTCCCTGGTTTATCAGTTTCTTGAACGGTTCGCTCTCGCATACATATCCCAGATCGTAGAGGAATTTGTTCCAGAAACGGGAATAAATCAAGTGGCCTGTAGCGTGCTCGGTGCCTCCGATGTAGAGATCCACATTCCTCCAATACTCATCGGCCTCTTTGCTGACAAGGGCGCTGCCATTGTGCGGATCCATATAACGGAGATAGTAGGCGCTGCTGCCTGCAAAGCCCGGCATTGTACTCTTCTCCAACGGATAGCCTTCGTAAGTCCAATTCTCGGCTCTTGCCAAAGGCGGCTCACCGCTCTCGGCCGGAGAGAAATCGCTTATTGAAGGGAGCTCCAGAGGGAGTGAACTCTCAGGAAGCGGGGTTGCAATACCGTTCTTGAAATAGATAGGGAAAGGCTCTCCCCAATAACGCTGGCGTGAGAAAATAGCGTCGCGAAGACGGTAGTTGACTTTCCTCTTACCCAGGCCGTTAACCTCAACATAGTTGATTGCTGCCGGAATCGCCTCTTTCACAGACATCCCGTTCAGGAATCCGGAGTTGCACATTATACCGTCCTTGGCGTCGAAACTCTCCTGCGAAACGTCGCACCCTTCAATCACAGGGACGATAGGGAGATTGAAATGCTTGGCAAATGCATAGTCTCTGCTGTCGTGAGCTGGCACAGCCATAATCGCTCCCGTGCCGTAACCTGAAAGCACGTATTCAGAGATCCATACCGGAAGTTTCTCTCCGGTAACCGGATTGACGGCATAGGAACCGGTAAACACTCCGGTAACTTTATGTGTTTCCGCGATACGCTCGCGCTCTGTTTTCTTCTTAACTGCAGTGATGTACTCTTCCACGGCCTGCTTCTGGGCAGAAGAAGTCAGACTCTCCACCCAATCGCTCTCAGGAGCAAGCACCATAAAAGTGACTCCGTAGATAGTGTCGGCCCTGGTTGTAAAGATGGTGACATCGTACTGCCTACCCTCACACTCCACTTTGAAGACCAGCTCCGCGCCCTGACTCTTTCCGATCCAGTTGCGTTGCATCTCTTTCAGAGAATCGGTCCAGTCCAGAGAATCCAGGTCGCTGAGAAAACGCTCGGCGTACGCGCTCACTCTGAGCTGCCACTGCTTCATCTTCTTCTGCTCAACAGGATAACCTCCTCTGACAGAAAGACCCTCTTTCACCTCGTCATTGGCCAGAACGG
>JAGDBY010000160.1 GCA_017958765.1 Bacteroidales bacterium
CACCTGACTCTCGCTCCTAAATTCCTCGGGACAAAGAATCCTTACTACCGTTATTCTCTCACCTTCAGACAATATGTCCCTATCGTGGCTAACGACAAGCTCACTCTGGCATACCGTCTGAACTACGAAGGAACTATCGGCAACAACGCTCCTTTCTACGTTCTGCCTTACATCACTACGATGGGAGAAAGTCCCGACAGAGACGGAATGGGCGGCTACCGTACCACAAGAGGTCTTCTGAGAGACCGCGTAGTAGGTTTGGATATGGCTTCCTACAATGTGGACCTCCGCTGGAGATTCGTAAAATTCCTTATGGGAAAACAGAATGTATCATTCGGTCTGAACCTGTTCAGCGACGGTACCATAGTTACCCGCGGACGCGACCTTACATTCAAGTATTCTCAGACAGAAGCTGACTACGCTCAGCAGCTTGCTCTCTACAACAAGTATGTAAAGCCTAATGTCAAAGAGTATCCGCACATCACCGTGGGCGCCGGTCTGAGATTCATTATGAACGAGAATTTCATCGTCGCATTTGAGTACGGCCTTCCTATCACGAACTTTATGAAGAACAATATCCGCTACAAACAGGACGGCAACGGAGCCTTCTACATCAACACCGGATTCTTGTTCTAACACAGACAATTGACAACAAAAGCCCCGAAAGAGATCTCTTCCGGGGCTTTTATTTTCATCCGTCTTACTACAGAAGTGAGAGGGCTATATTTACTGCATTTGTTGCAGCGCCGATACGAAGATTATCTGCCACAACCCACATATTGAGGCTGTTCGGCTGAGAGAAATCACGGCGGAGACGGCCTACGAACACCTCGTTGCGACCGAAAGCGTTGATAGGCATCGGATAGATGTCGTGAGATGGATCGTCGCACAGGCAGCATCCCGGAGCGAGGCTGTCAGCAGCTGGACCGCTCGCATAGATAGCCTTGATCTCATCCAGGTCGAAGTCTTTCTCAAACTCTACGTTGATTGACTCGCTGTGTCCGCCCGTAACAGGGACTCTGACGGTGGTGGCGGTAACTTTGATAGAGTCGTCAGCGAATATCTTGCAGGTCTCGTTGACCATTTTCATCTCCTCTTTGGTGTATCCGTTCTCCAGGAAACTGTCGATATGAGGGAGAATGTTTCTGTCTATCTGGTGAGGGTATGCGTTAGGAAGGTCCAGAGCCTCTTCACCTCTCTCACGGAGCATCTGGTGGATGCCCTTCATACCGCTGCCTGTTACCGACTGGTATGTTGAAACCACGATTCTTTTGATTTTATAACGGGCGTGAAGCGGCGCCAAAGCGAGAACCATCTGAATTGTAGAACAGTTCGGATTGGCTATAATCATATCTTCCGGGCCGATTACATTGCCGTTGATTGAAGGAACTACCAGCTTCTTGGTAGGGTCCATTCTCCAGCAGGAAGAATTGTCTATCACACGGCAGCCAACCTCGGCAAAACGGGGAGCCCACTCAAGAGAAACGCCGGCACCTGCTGAGAACAGCGCAAAATCAGGCTTTGCGGCAACACCGTCAGCAAGAGAGACTACACTCCAGTCTTTGCCTGCGAACTTGACTTTTTTGCCTACGGATTTTTCAGATGCACACGGGATCAGCTCCCCGACAGGGAAATTAAGTTCCTGAAGGACTTCAATCATCTTTCCACCGACAAGACCGGTTGCGCCTACAACGGCGACTTTCTTAAGATTGCTCATAGTATTCTTTTTTAGTGACACGAAGGTCGTTATTTTATTGAAAATATAAAATAAAAAGGGGTAACTAATTCGTTATCCCTTCTCAATCAAATCAAGCATTGATGGCTTTTACTGCGGATCCTGAGGAGTTTCACTTGAAGGGAAAGCAGGTTGCCCCTCGGTAGGAACCGTTTGCTCAATCTGCGATTTGACGCTTGAGTTACGTGAAGATTTGTTAGGGATCACGAAAGTAGCGACTACGCAGAGAACGAGCACTGTAGTAGCCAATGCCCAAGTAGTTTTCTCCAGGAAGTCAGCGGTCTGTCTAACACCGAAAGTAGTGTTGCCGGCTGCAAAGTTAGCTGCCAGTCCGCCGCCTTTTGAATTCTGTACAAGAACTACAAGTGTCAACAATATACTTGCTATCACTATTATGATTGAAATTGTGATGTATATAGCTTGCATATAACTATTTATTTTTGTTTTTTATTTCTTCGATAAGGGTTGCAAAGTAAGCACTTTTTTCCGGATATATCAAAATAAGTTTTTCATATATCTCAATTGCCTTAGAATTGAACCCCTGATTTGCATATATCTGGGCCAGTGTCTCGGTGCAGACGATGTTGTCGTACTTGCCCTGCTGAGCTATGATTTCCTGTGAAACGCCCTCCGCCTCTCCGTCGGCAGCCGAAGTGTCGGGACGGAACGATACCTTGCCGAAACCCTCCTCGGACTGCTCCATAGCGGCGACCTCTTCACGGCTGAAATAATCTCCGCCCGCATAAACTATCTTGATACTCTCTTTCGGCTCTGCAGGCCTTTCTACAACAGGTCTGTCACGGAACAGGACGGTCCTGTCGATAAAGAATATCGCTATCTTCTTGGCTACCTCCTTCCTCTCGAGACTTACACCGGCCATCAGCCTGTCAAAGTACTCTTTGCGGGCGAGGGTGAACCAAGGATAATTCTCTATCAGAGATTCCAGCTCTGAAAAATCAAGATTCTTTATGTTGACTGTCTCGTTCATCAGCAAATTACCATTGAGCCACGGAAGCGTTGAAAATATCCTCTACCAAAGTCTTTATGATCTCCTCGCAGAGCTGGCTCTCGACAGACTCCAGGGAGAGTTCTGAATTATAATCAGCGTAAGCTACGAAGGACTTGTTCTCAAAGCTGTCCTCATCGTGCTTGCTGTTGGTGAAATTAACCCTCGCGGTGATGGTGAGCCTGTTCTGAGAAGCCACCTCGTTGGCTGTAATCGCCTGAGGGGTAATATCATAGGACTGAATTATCACCTCCAGAAGCAGATCTCCGTCTGTCTCCTCCTCCGAAAGCCTGGTCATCTTGCGGAACTGATCCTTGAGAGCCTCGGTAAGGTCGTTGGCCAGTGAAGGGTTGATCTTCAATGCGTTGTTCACAACCGGCACGATGGTAATGGTCTGTACGTCCGCCTGGATTGAGATACCTGAAAAAGAATAGATACCGCAGCCGCTTAGAAGCAGGCTCAGCGCCAATACTGTCAATATGTGTTTTACCGCTCTCATTCTTCCAGTCCGTATTGTTTAATCTTGCGATAGAGAGTCCTCTCGGAAATACCCAGCTCCTCCGCAGCGGCCTTTCTGCGGCCCCCGTGCTTCTCAATAGCCCTCTTAATCAATTCTACATTGGAGTCCTGAATGGAAAGGGTGTCTACAGGGGTAACCTCCTTCTCCTCAGGCTCGCCACCCTGATTGGCATCGATCATAATGTGCTTCGGAGAAGACTGTGGAACTGCTCCAGACTCCACTTTATCCTTCAGATCGTCCACGTCTCTTCTGAGCTGGAAGAGAATCTTGAAGATAATGTCTCTGTCAGCTCCGTAATCTGCGAAAGAGTTGCTCTCGCCGGTACGCACCGGAAGAGTGTCGGCTCTGTCCACAGGGAGATACTTGGCGAGAATAGTAGCGTCGATGACGCGGTTTGTCTCCAAAACCGATATCTGGTCCGCAACGCTTTTCAGCTGACGCACATTGCCCGGCCATCTGTATGCCTCGAGCATAGCTACCGCATCATCGGTAAGACGGATTGTAGGGACTGTGTATTTCTCTGTAAAATCGCTCACAAACTTGCGGAAAAGGAGATAGATATCCTCTTTGCGCTCTCTCAGAGGCGGTATCTTGATAGGGACGGTGTTGAGGCGATAGAATAAATCCTCGCGGAATTTTCCCATCTCCACCGCCCTCGAAAGATCTTTGTTGGTGGCCGCAATGACCCTCACGTCGGTCTTTTGAACCTTGGATGAGCCCACTTTTATGAATTCTCCGGTCTG
>JAGDBY010000161.1 GCA_017958765.1 Bacteroidales bacterium
GATGGCGGCGATAGCCTCCGTATAGTTCTCGTTAGCGTAAGTGTAGTCATTGAGAATCAGCTGGAGAGAATCCAGTTTCTCGATAACGCCCTCATATTTAGTCCCTTTAGCCCATTGTTTGAAGCGGGCTTCGTAAGCTTTCTTAGAATCTACGGTTCTCATCTTGAGAATACCCTTAGCTTCTCCCTGCCATTTCTTCCAAGCGTTTGATACGTTGGCAGCTTTGCTTGAGTATTGGATGCGGACTGCCTGGTCCTTGTCCATAAACTCTTTCATTGTGTCGAGGCGGAGTGTCCTGAGCCCGATCTTGGTAGGGTTGGAAACGTTTGCAGTGAAGCGTACAGGCTCTGCAGTGATATATTCTCTGGTGCTTCCCGGGCATCCGTATACGAATGTGAAATCGCCCTCGTTTACACCTGCAGTGGAGATTTCGAAGAATTTCTTAGGTGCGTAAGGAACATTGTCCGGAGAATAGTCTGCCGGCTGATTGTTCTTGTCGGCGTAAACTCTGAACATAGAGAAGTCGCCGGTATGGCGAGGCCACATCCAGTTGTCGGTGTCGCCTCCGAATTTACCGATTGAGCTAGGCGGAGCCGCTACGAAACGGACGTCTCTGTATGTCTGGAATACATAGAGGAAATATTGGTTGCCGTAGAACAGAGCGGAAACCTGAGCTCTGAGCCCTACGCCGCCCTTGGTGGCATTGTCTATAATGACTCTTGAGTTGTCGCTCACGATCTTTTCGCGCTCGGCTTCACTCATTCCCTCTTTATATCCTTTGAGAACTGCGTCGGTGACATCTTCCATATATTGGAGGAAGCTCACTGACAATCCCGGACAAGGTATCTCCTGGCTCAGATTCATAGCCCAGAAACCGTCCTTGAGGTAATCGTGTTCTACAGAACTGTGGCGCTGGATATAGCTGTAGCCGCAGTGGTGGTTGGTGATAAGCAGACCTTTGCCTGAAATCATTTCGGCAGTACATCCGCCGCCGAACAGTACGACAGCATCTTTGAGGGAAGCCTGGTTTACGCTGTAAACATCCTCGGCGCTCAAGTGGAAACCTTTGGCCTGCATATCTCCGATTACTGATTTAATCATGCTCGGGAGCCACATTCCTTCGTCGGCGAAAGAAGCGAAGCTCACGGTGAGACATACAATGGCAGTTAGTAATTTTTTCATAGGTATTTGTGTATAGATTAGTATTCGCTTTACCATTCCAAATATATGAAAACTTATTTGAAGTTTTTTTAAATAATTCTAACTTTGCTTTAATAACGACCTAAACCAATGAGTTCTATTTCCATTGTTCCCGTAAATTCGGGTAAGCAGATGAGAGATTTTATCAACTTCACTCTCGATCTGTACAAGAATGAGCCTAACTATGTGCCAGAGTTGGTGATGGACACCAAGTCAACTCTCAGCAAGAAGACAAACCCTGCATTGGAATTCTGTGATTATCAGCCGTTTCTGGCTGTCCGCGATGGTAAAGTCGTGGGACGTGTGGTGGCTCTGATCAATCCGGTAGCCAATGAAAAATGGGGACACAAAGAGGTTCGTTTCGGCTGGATAGATTTCATAGAGGATTATGAGGTTTGCAAGGCATTGCTTGACGCTGTGGTAGCCTGGGGAAAGGAGCGCGGGATGACGTGCATGGAGGGCCCGATGGGTTTTACCGATTTTGATAGAGAAGGCGCTCTTGTAGAGGGGTTTGACAGGTTCGCCACAATGGCCACCATATACAATTATCCTTATTATGTAGAATACTACGAGAGATACGGTCTGGTGAAAAGCGTGGACTGGCTGGAATTCAGAATTACCGTGCCGAAGGAACTCCCGGAAAGAGTGGCCAAAACTATTGATATAGTCAAGGAGCGCTACAACCTGAAAGTTGTCAAGTATCACAACATTCCGTACTTCAAGAAGCACGTGGCTCCGGTGATTTTCGACCTTCTCAATGAGTGTTACGCAGATCTCCACGGATTCTCCCACCTTAACGAAAAGCAGAAACAACAATACATAGACGCATATATTCCATTCGTCGATCTCGATATTCTCCCAATGGTATATGACAGCGAGGGCCATCTTATCGGTACTGCGCTGATGATTCCTTCACTGGCCGGCGCCATTAAGAAAGCCGGCGGAAGACTCTTCCCGTTCGGTTGGTGGCATCTTATCAAGCGTCTCTACCTTAAGAAAGACGAGGTCGTAGAATTTTTGCTGGTTGCCGTTAAACCGGAATGGCAGAATAAGGGACTCAACGTTCTGATGATTGCAGACCTGTTCCCTGTCTTTAAGAAGAAAGGCTTCAAATACTGTGAGACTAACTGTAATCTGGAAGACAATCACAAAGTTTTGAGCCTTTGGAAGTCATTCGAGCACGAGAATCACAAGCGCAGAAGAGCTTACAGAATGGATTTTTAGGTGTCAGGTTCCCATTCCCGCGACGGTGTGAATCAAGCGGTTCAGCAGGGACAGACTCCAGAACAGAACAGGCCTTAAGGGTTTAAGGCAAAGTGCTACGGGGATTGTGTACATCACGATCCCCGTTATCGGTATTGCCGCAAGGTTGGTGATCATAAAGTACCGAGGGAAAGTGCCGAAATAGAGGTAGGCGAGAGGTGCCGTGGCGGCCTGACAGCATATCGACAGGGAGAGTCCGTTCCAGATATACTCCATCAGGGCGCTCCTGACTCTGAGAAGCCCCTTCATCCGCGGATAGAGAAAGCAGATAGCCGTGACTGCAGAATACGAGAGCTGAAACCCTATCTGAAACGGAGCCGCGGGATTAAAGAGTGTGGTAATCAAAGCGCTTATAGCCAGAGCTCTGAGCAGATACTTGCGGGAGCTGAAAAGCTCCGTCAGTTCATAGACGGTGATCATTATCACTGCCCTCGATATAGAATTGCTCAGCCCGGTAATAA
>JAGDBY010000162.1 GCA_017958765.1 Bacteroidales bacterium
AGCCTGAGCAGAAGAGAAAGATAATCGGAAGAGACTTTATAGAGGTCTTCAATGAGGAGGCTTCCAAGATAAAAGGGGCCAAGTGGCTGGCTCAGGGGACCATCTATCCCGACAGAATTGAGAGCCGGAACATTACCGGCAAAGTGATAAAGAGTCACCACAATGTGGGAGGCCTCCCGAAAGAGATGAAATTAAAGCTCTGCGAGCCTCTCAAATGGCTTTTCAAGGATGAAGTCAGGGAAGTGGGCCTCTCTCTGGGAATGCCGCGCCATATGGTGTTCAGGCATCCTTTCCCGGGTCCTGGTCTCGCCGTGAGGATTCTCGGGGACATTACAGCCGAGAAAGTGCGCATTCTGCAGGATGTGGACGATATCTTCATCAAAGCCCTCCGCGCCAACGGTCTGTATGACCAAATCTGGCAGGCGGGAGCCATTCTCCTTCCTGTAAAGAGCGTCGGAGTGATGGGGGATGAGCGCACCTATGAGAATGCCGTGGTGCTCCGGGCCGTGACAAGCAGCGATGCGATGACGGCTGACTGGGCCGACATCCCGGTAGCGGTAATGCGTGCGGTAAGCAATGACATTATTAACAATGTAAAAGGCGTCAACAGAGTATGTTACGATGTCTCATCCAAACCGCCTGCAACTATTGAATGGGAATAATCCAAAGAATTATAATATGAAAAGATTGTTATTATCAGTTTTGTTCGCGTTTTGCGCAGCTGTAGTTTTAGCTCAGAATCCTACCGTCGTGGATCTGTCGCAGACCCGTCACGGACCTGAGAAAGGAACCCTGGTAATCATCGGCGGAGGTACCGTTACCGATGATATCTGGGATTGCTTTATCGAGCTTGCCGGCGGCAAAAACGCCCGTATAGTAGTGATAACCAATGCCTCAGGAGATGAAGACCTTCACTCCGGCACTATCAGGACTCTGGTCTCAAAGCTCGGACAGGACAGAGTGACCCAGATGCACCTTAAGACTATCGACGAGGCTAACGACGACAGAAATCTCACCGCTCTCCGTCAGGCTACCGGTGTCTATTTCACCGGAGGCCGTCAATGGCGTATCGCGGAGGTTTATCTCAATACAAAAGTTCACAGAGAGCTCTTCGCCCTCCTTAACCGTGGCGGAGTGATAGCAGGCTCATCTGCAGGAGCAAGTATTCAGGGTTCACTGCTGTGGCGCGGCGATACCCGCGGAGCGCAGCACCTGATAGGAGACCACACTCAGGGCCTCGGATTCCTGAAGCTCTCGGCTATCGACCAGCACATTCTTGTCAGAAACCGCCAGCATGATCTGGACGCATTCATCAAAGCCGCTCCGGAGTTTATCGGCATCGGCATCGACGAGTCGACTGCAATCGTTGTGAAACAGGATGTTTTCGAGGTGATAGGCAAGTCCTATGTTGCTGTCCATCAGGCCGGAAGAGATAAATTCTTCTTCCTCCGCAAAGGACAGAAATACGATCTGAAGAACCATAAGGTAATGCAATAAAGGAGTTTGAGATATGGCATCTACAGGTAAAAAAGTTCTGACAATTACCATTATCATCGTAGTTCTGGCGCTTGCTGCGTTCTGCTATTTCAAGTTTTTGTGGGTCTTCAGCGACGGTACAAAGACCGGAGAATTGAACTCTGTGACCTATACAGGATACGTTTTCAAGACCTTCGAGGGAGAGATCATTCTGAGCGGATACGGCAACAAGTCGGCGCAGGGAGGATCAGTCCTCTCTAAGAATTTCAAATTCTCAGTGGCTGACAAGGATGTCGCCAACGAGCTGATAAATCTTACAGGTCAGAGAGTTACCGTACACTACAAAGAATACAAAGGGACTCTTCCTTGGCGAGGCTACGAGAGGAGCATCGTCGACAAAGTCATCTCATCCGAGCCTGTTACAAAGCCGACGAGCATAGATGACATTCTGTTGGTAAAAGAGAGATAAAGCGCTAATTTACAGCGAGAAGCTCATCAATATACTTTCTTGATGAAGATAGGCGGGGAACCTTGTGTTGTCCGCCTAATTTTCCTTTGGACTCCAGCCAGTCATAGAACAGCCCTTTGCGGGCCTCGATTACCTCCAGAGGGTGGAGAACGCCTCCGCTGACAGTGGAGAAATGCTCGTAGTCGTGGTCGTCCTCGATGAGGTTGCGCTGGAGAATATCTGCGAACTGAGCCAGGTCAGCCGGCTTTTTGTCAAATTCTATAAGCCACTGGTGCCGTCCCTCGAGAGTCTCCTCGTTGAAGATGAGAGGGGCCACGGTGAATTCCAGAACTTCGGCTCCGGTCTCCCTGCAGGTATCGGAAAGTGCCTTTTCAGCCTGCTGCACAGAGAGATCTTCTCCCCAGATATTGATACTCTGGTGGGTGCGCCCTACGATGATGAATTTGTAAGGAGCTTTGCGGGTAAAACGGATTACGTCGCCTATGTCGTATCTCAAAATGCCTGAAGATGTGGAGATTATGACTGCGTAGTCCACATCGGTCTCCACTTCCCATAGAGGAGTAGCTTTTGGATTCTCTTTGCCGTATTCTGACATCGGAATGAACTCGTAGAATACGTCGTAGTCGAGCATCAGGAGCATTGAAGGGTCACTGAGGTCATTCTGGATGCCGAAGAATCCTTCAGAAGCGTTGTAATTCTCGATATAGTGCAGACGCCCTGACGGGAAAAGCTTGTCGAAAATAGGCCTGTAAGGGAGGAAACTCATCCCTCCGTGAGCGAACAGCTCCATATTAGGCCAAAGCTCTTCCGCCGTAGTTACTTTCTTGATCTCCATCGCCTTACGGACAAGCATCAGGTTCCAGTCGGGAGTGCCGCTGAATGAGACCAGATTCTTCTCCGAGATCAGGCTGGCAATAGTCTCCTGTTTTTCGTAGAAATTCTGGATCTGGCTCTCTTTTACCGACGGGACGAAGTGGAGCATCTTTCTGAAGAACGGAGGAACTGAAGAGGCCATAATCGCGCTTACATCGCCTACTTTGGCTTTTTGGGTGGTATATCTCGGATTGAAGTTGCCCGAGAGTATCAGAGAATACCCTTTGGCTATGCGGGAATCGCGGTGGGCATCCAGATAGGTGGCGGTAACGTCGCGTCCGCCTCTGAGATGACATCTGTAAAGACCCCGCCTCGATACCGGTATGAATTTGATTTTATCGCTTGTAGTGCCTGAGGAAGTGGCAAAATACTTCACGCGCCCTTTCCAGAGAATGCCACGTTCCCCCTTCATCATTCTCAGAATGTATGTCCTGAGGGAAGAATAGTTGTTTATCGGGACTCTCTTCGCGAAGTCGCTGTAGTCGTTTATGGAGAAATAGTGATATTTCTTGCCCCACTCTGTCAGCATTGCGTTGCGGAGCAGGTAGGAGAGTGTACGCCGTTGAATCTTCTCAAAATCAGTACCGTAGCGGCTGATTGCCTTGAGCCGGTAGCTGAATACTGATTTTAAAAATGAGGTTACGGCATCCATAATCTATTTTTTGAAGTATTTGTTGTATCTCTCAGGGATCAGATCGCTTCCCTTTACCAGAAGTCCCATCTCAACCACGTTTCCGAACTCGTCGTTGATGCC
This sequence comes from Bacteroidales bacterium, assembly GCA_017958765.1. Classification (GTDB taxonomy): domain Bacteria; phylum Bacteroidota; class Bacteroidia; order Bacteroidales; family UBA932; genus Equibacterium. The sequence goes on from JAGDBY010000162.1 coordinate 3,573, forward strand.
GGAGCGGAAATAGACCATCTTAGGGCAGATGTTCATATACGATTTGAGAATAGGAGGGAGGCTGTATCCTTTGGAGCGCAGAGCGTTCATAAGGGCCTTGTAGTCCTCCTGGTATGTGCCGTTCGAGAGAATTACATCAGCCTCGGGCACCGGAGGAACTGTATAGGTGTTGTAAGGTACAACCGACTCTGTGTCAAGGCAATACTTGTCCAGAAATGCTGTCAGAAGGCCGAATGCCTCTTTAGGATAATCGGGATAGAATGTCACTTTCCCGAAGAAATAATCCATTTTTTCGAATTTGTTCACGTAGCAGATTGCGTTGAACAG
>JAGDBY010000163.1 GCA_017958765.1 Bacteroidales bacterium
CCCATCCGTAGCAAATTTATCTCTTTTTCTGTAAGGAAACGCCACTGACCGCGTTTGAGATTCTTCTTTGTAAGACCTGCGAAATAGACTCTGTCGAGCTTCTTGACCTTGTAGTCGAAGTGCTCGAATATTCTTCTGACGATTCTGTTTCTTCCTGAATGGATCTCAATCCCCACCTCTTTCTGATCTCCGTCAATGTATGAGAGAGCGTCAGCGTGAATCTCGCCGTCGTGGAGGGTGAAACCTTCCAGAATAGCGTCGAAGTCGGCTTTCTTCAGATTCTTGTCCAGGGTGACTTGATAGATCTTTCTCACCTTGTATGCCGGATGAGTCAGCTTCTCGGCCATTTTACCGTCGTTGGTAAAAAGCAGAACTCCCGTGGTGGCTTTGTCCAGACGCCCCACAGGAAATATTCTCTCAGGACATTTCTCTTTGGAGATAAGGTCTATCACAAGATTGGCTGCGTGAGAATCACTCATTGTGGTCACGTAGTTTTTAGGCTTGTTCATCACGATGTAGACCGGCTTTTCCCCTTTCAGTCTCTCGCCGTTGAATTTAATCTCGTCCTTGACAGGATCGATCTTCACTCCCATATCGGTAACAATCTTGCCGTTGACTGTGACAAGACCTGTCTTGATGAAAGTGTCGGCTTCTCTTCTGGAGCAGACGCCAGAATTGGCGATGTACTTGTTCAAACGGACAGTCCCGTCGTCAGGGCCGTTTTCGAGCCTTGCCGGCTTAGCTTTTTTTACCGTACGTTTGAATGGAGATTGATTGCGTCCTGTAGTTCTTCCGGACTTTCTTGGCGCATCACTGCGTGTTGAATTTCTTCTTTCCATTTTATACTTATTTGAGGTAGCAAAGTTAGTTTATTTTATTAAATTTGGAGAAATGAAGTGAGAGATATGTGGAGAGAGATTATCATTGTCGCACTGCGCTCTTTGAGAGGCAACAGGCTCCGCTCGGGGCTTACGGTTTCAATTATAGCCATAGGGATCACCTGTCTGGTGGGGATTCAGACCTCCATCGAGGTTCTGACATCGATTATCGCCGGTTTTTACGAGAATGTCGGGGTGCAGTCCTTCACGGTCACAGGCGACAGCCAGGGCTACTCCGACGCCGATCTTTCCGGGAGAAAAAACAGCCCCTCCCTATCCTATGGCCAGGTTAAAGAATTCATCGGGGATTATTCTCTGCCGGCTAAAAAGTGCATCTTCTCCGTTGCCGCGGACGGGATTGCAGTCAAGGCAGGCGGGATTTCTTCCGACCCTGATATCAGGCTTTACGCGGTTGAGGGAGACTTCCTGGATTATCAGGGGATGAAGATCTCTCAGGGACGGTATTTCTCCGGCAGGGAGCTTACCTCGGCCGAGAAAGTGTGCATTGTCGGCTCCAACCTCTCGGAGAGGCTCTTCAGAAACGGTTCGCCTACGGAGCAGTCGCTACGGACTCCTTTCGGAACATTCAGGATCATAGGGGTTCTGGAGTCGATGGGCGCTCTGTTCGGAGGCGGAGGCGATTCTTCCGTCCTGATCCCCGTAGAATGCGCCCGGCGGGGCATTCTCCCATCTTCTGCCTCTTTCTCCGCCGGCATTATTCCTGCCAGGATGTCCATAGACGAGGCTGTCGGCTATGCAGAGAGCCTGATGAGAAAGATCAGAAGGCTGAAAGCCGATGACAGTAACGACTTTACCGTAGAGACTACCGACGCTCTGGACCGGCAGCTTTCAGGGATTAAAGAATCGCTCTCTCTGGCTGCTCTGGCTGCGGGTCTGCTCACCATTCTGGGAGCGGCCGTAGGCCTTATGAACATAATGCTGGTGACCATCAAAGAGAGGACCAGGGAGATAGGGACCCGAAAGACTATGGGGGCCACCTCTTCCGACATAAAGTTTCAGTTTCTGACAGAATCGGTCGTCATCGGTCAGATCGGAGGGATTCTGGGGATAGTCATCGGGACGGCAGTAGGCAACCTTCTCTCGCTGATACTGGAAGTGCCGGCAGTCCTCCCGTGGAAGTGGATTGCCCTCTCAGTTACAATATGTTTCGCTGTAAGTATTCTCTCGGGATACATCCCTGCCAAAAGAGCTGCCGCTCTTGACCCGATAGAGGCCCTCCGGCAAGAATGATATTACAGAGTTTCGCTCATCCTGGCAGCCAGTGCAGACGCCTCCCTGCGGGCGGCCGCTGCGAAATCTGCACCGTTTGAAGCGTAGATGATACCTCTCGACGAGTTTACCAGCAGTCCGCAGTGAGCGTTCAGGCCGTATTTTGCCACGCTTGCCAGGTCGCCTCCCTGAGCTCCGACTCCCGGAACCAGAAGGAAATGGTCCGGACATATTTTTCTCACTTCTTGAAAGAGCTCCGGTCGGGTGGCTCCCACCACGAACATAGTATTGTCCTTACTCTCAGAGGAGAACTGAGTCAGAACCTTTTTATAAAGGGCCGGTTCTCCTGAAAGCTCGAATTCAGATGCTGACTCGTTGGACGTAAGTCCCAGTATTACAGCCCATTTCCCGGGATATTCCAGGAAAGGGGTTACGGCGTCAGACCCCATATAAGGAGACACCGTCACCGCATCCGCGTCCATATTCTCAAAGAAAGCCTTGGCATAACGCTTGGCAGTATTTCCTATGTCCCCCCTCTTGGCATCGATTATCACAAAGATGTCGGGATAATTCTCCTTGATATACTGCACCGTCATCTCCAGCTGCTTCCAGCCTCTCACCCCGTAAGCCTCGTAGAATGAGGTATTCGGCTTGTAACACACTGTGAATTCGGCCGTGGCGTCAATAATCTGCCTGTTGAACTCGAATACAGGATTCTCTGCGCCGGAAAGGCACTCCGGGAGCAAGGCCTCGTCACTGTCAAGTCCTACGCACAGATAGGACCTTTTCGAAAGAATCTGAGAATATAACTCTGAATAATTCATCTCTAGTAATACTTGTAAAACAATACGATAGACTCCATTCCGCGGAACAGCTGAGTGAGCAGATAGCTCTCGTTAGGAGAGTGAATCGTATCACGCTCGAGTCCGAAACCTATCAGGAGAGGGTCGGCTTCGAGAATCTGCTGCATATCGGCCAGGATAGGTATGCTTCCGCCGCCTCTGCTAGGGACAGGCTTGATGCCGTAAACCTCCTCAACCGCTCTCTCGGCAGCTTTATATGCGTCTGAAGATACCGGGATCAAAAAGCCGTTGCCGCCGTGATGAGGAGTCACCTCCACCTTCACATAATCGGGAGCTATCGAGAGGAAATGCTTGGTAAACAGCTCAGTAATCTTCTTGCTGTCCTGATTCGGAACAAGTCTCATCGAAATCTTGGCGTGAGCTACGCTCGGCAGAACCGTCTTGGCTCCTTCTCCTGTATATCCGCCCCAGATACCGTTCACATCGAGGCTCGGCCTGATGGCTGTACGCTCTATTGTGGTAAATCCTTTCTCACCCTTCACCTCTTTGATATCGAGGAACTCTTTGTACTCGTCCATATCAAACGGAGTCCTGGCGAACATAGCCCGCTCCTCGTCATTGAGCTCTACTACATCATCGTAGAACCCTTTGACAGTGATGTGACCGTCCTTGTCCATCAGAGAATCAATCATCGAGCAGAGCACGTTGATAGGATTGGCCACTGCGCCTCCGTAGTGTCCGCTGTGCAGATCTTTGTTAGGGCCGGTAACTTTCACCTCAACGTATGAGAGGCCGCGCATACCGCAGTTGATTGACGGCACTTTATCTGAGATCATAGTGGTATCTGACACCAGAATTATGTCGCATTTCAAAAGTTCCTTATTCTCTCTGGCCCAAGCCGCAAGCGACGGAGAGCCGATC
>JAGDBY010000164.1 GCA_017958765.1 Bacteroidales bacterium
ACGGAGACACAGCTCTGGTTATGGTGGAGCAGGAACATCAGGTTCTCCTTGTCAAGGGCCTTGATTTGGACAAATACCGCTATGCACCCCTTGACGGGTTCTGTCCGTACGGCAATTTCCACCATTTCGACATATTGTTCTACTCCGACGCCATAAGGCAGAATGCCTTGCTGAGAGCTTACGGAGAGCGATAATTATATGAAGACAGTACTTTTAGGACCGGCGTACCCCTACAGGGGAGGAATAGCAGCCTTCAACGAACGGCTTGCCCGGCAGTTGATTCAGGACGGCCACGAGGTGGAGATATTCACCTTCACCCTCCAGTACCCTTCCCTGCTATTCCCCGGCAAGACTCAGTACTCTGATTCCGAGCCCCCTGCAGGACTTGCCATCACAAGACGGGTCAATTCTCTGAACCCTTTCAACTGGATCCGCGTGGGGAGAATGATACGGAGAATGGCTCCGGACCGTCTTATAGTCAAGTTCTGGACCCCTTTCCTGGCCCCCTGCCTCGGTACTATAGCCAGAATTGCCAAGAAAGGCGGTAAAGTGAGAGTTGTCTCCATCCCAGACAATATAGTCCCGCACGAGAAGAAATTCACCGACACTGCGCTGGCCAGATACTTCGTCAACTCCATAGACGCATTCGTGGCTATGTCGGACAGCGTGATGAAAGACCTCAGGGCCCTCGACCGTCACGGCAAGCCTAAAGTGCTCCGCCCTCACCCTATCTACGACCACTTCGGCCCGGCTATGAGCAAGAAGGAGGCCGCCGCCCATCTGGGGATAGATCCAAAAGGCCGATACGTCCTCTTTTTCGGCTTTATTCGGGACTACAAGGGGCTGGACAGGCTGATTGAAGCGATGGCCGACCAGCGGCTCAAAAAGCTGGGGATCAAGCTTATCGTGGCCGGAGAGTTCTATGAGGATGAGAGCAAATACAAAGTGCCGGCCCGCCAGCTCGGCGTAGAAGAGAATATTGTCTGGCACACTCATTTTATATCCGATGACCAGGTGAGATACTATTTCAATGCAGCCGACATCGTGGCACAGCCTTACAAGACCGCAACTCAGAGCGGAGTAACCCAGATCGCATATCATTTCGAGAAGCCGATGCTGGTGACCGACGTCGGAGGCCTTGCAGAGATTGTCCCTGACGGGAAGGCCGGCTATGTGGTAAAACCCGAAGTAAAGGCCATTTCCGACGCTCTCTACGAGTTTTTCGGCGGAGAGAGTCTCCCTGATTTCTCAGCGGGGATAAAGGAGCAGAAGCAGAAATTCAGCTGGGCCGAGATGGCCGAAACAGCAATAAACATATAACAGATATGAGAAAAGAACGTCTTTTATTCTTTGTTGCCATATGCATAAGCGTATTGGCCTGCACCTCTTGCAGCAACAAACCGGGCGAGCTTTCTTTCTTCCAGAAGATCCAGGGTTGGGAGCTGCTGTTCGACGGCGAAACACTCAACGGATGGAGAGACTACAACGGAAGGGAGCTTACAGGTCCTTGGACCGTGGTCGACGGTACTATTCAAGCTGAGGGAAGCGGCGGAGATGCCAGCGGTTACATTGTAACTGACAGGGAATTCGCCAATTTCGAGCTTTACTGGGAGTGGAAAATCTCCGAAGGGGGGAACAGCGGCGTGCTGTATCACGTGGTTGAAAACAGGAGGTTCGCTGTACCTTATGTTACCGGCCCTGAGTATCAACTGATTGATGATGAGAACTGGGAGGCTGTCAACGGATACCCTCTCGAAGAATGGCAACGCTGCGGAGTCGATTATGCTATGTATGTTCCTGATTTCGACACAAGAAAGCTTAATCCTGCCGGAGAATGGAACAGCTCGAAGATCGTCTTCGACAACGGGCACGTTACTTACTACCTCAACGGGAAGGTTACCGTGGAGTTCGACGCCTGGACCGATGACTGGTACGCTCGGAAGGATTCAGGCAAATGGGCTACAGCCCCTGAGTACGGCCTTGCACGCAAAGGTCATATATGTCTCCAGGATCACGGCTACCCTGCCTGGTTCAGAAACATCCGCATCAGGGAGCTTCCTACAAAGACCTACGAGAAGGATCTGTTCAACGGCAAAGACCTTACCGGCTGGGATCTCTACGGCACGGATCTCTGGTATGTGGAGAACGGGGAGCTGATTTGCGAGAGCGGTCCTGACAATACCTACGGATACCTCGCCACAAGGGATTACTACGACAATTTCGACCTGACTGTCGAATTCAAGCAGGAGGCTAACGGCAACTCGGGAGTATTCTTCCGTTCTTTCGTCCAAAGGCCGGCTATCGTGAACGGATGGCAGGTGGAGGTTGCCCCTAAGGGGTTCGACACTGCCGGTATCTACGAGTCATACGGTCGCGGATGGCTTATCCAGATTGAAGATGAGAAGGAGAACATTCTCAAAGAGGGTGAATGGAATACACTGCGCATTCTCGCTCAGGGGGACAATGTTCAGACTTGGCTGAACGGGGAGCCGATGGTCAATCTCACAGATGAAAGAGTCGGAAGAGGTCACGGAAGAATCGCCCTTCAGATACACGACGGAGGCGGAATCAAGGTCCGCTGGCGCAACCTTCACATCAAAACGCTCTAATAGTTCCCGGTGAGCCTGTGTGAGAAGGAAAATGTAAGCATCCAGGCTTGTAGTGGAAGGGGCCCGCAAAACAAAAAAGCTGTGACGAAAGTCATAGCTTTTTTTGTTGCAGCGGGAAGGCGAGCGAAGCGAGGTTTTCCATTCACACTGGGCTCACCGGGAACAAGCCGGGAGATGAGATTAGAACGGATATCCGATGCCGAAATTGACGGTGTATCCGTTAGGCTGGAACCACTGGTTCGGCTGCTTCCACTCCTTTGTAACCGGATCATACTGCTTGATACCGAGGTCCACGCGCACCAGGATCAATCCGAAGTCGAGCCTCAGACCGACACCCCAGTCGAGAGCCGCAGTCTCGGCAATCTTCCTAATGTCAAACACATACTTCTTGTCCGGCACCTTCGGATTCGGAAGATTCCAGATATTACCTGCATCTGCGAAGAGAGCTCCCTTGAACTTCCACACAATAGGGAAACGGAACTCGAGGTTAGCCTCCAACAACATATCTCCCACCTGATTGGCGATAGCGTAGTTCTCATCTATAGGTGAGTCTCCCGGACCGATCGTCCTGCTCTGCCATCCTCTGAGGCTGCTCGCGCCGCCGGCAAAGAACATATTCTCCAAAGGGATGGCTGTAGAGTTACCGTATGCATAACCGGCGCCTCCCATAAGCCTTGCAGCGAACTGGAACTGATTGTTCTTTCCGAAGAAGAAAGTCTGAACCAGAGAGAGCTGAGACCTCACGTACTGAGCGTAAGGAGTTCCGGCGATAAGGTAGGTATCCCCGTCCTTCTCAAGATATTTGTTGAACAGACTCAGCAGGTTACCTGAGAAATCATTCTGCCAGCGCAGATAGAAATATGTATCGGAAGGAGTAGTCTGAGTAGTCGTAGTGAGGAAGAACGAAACGTTTCCTCCGAGGTCGAAGTGGTTGGTGTACAGATTCTTAAGATATGTACTTCCCAGGCTGTTGTAGAATTCCGGATCGATGTCCTGAATTCTGGTCATATTCAGTCTCGCAGGGGTAATCTGCATCGTAGCATAGTCGCTCGGCATCCAAGAATATCCGTAATTGACAGAATAGATGCTTCTCACATACTCAGGGCGGTCCTGATAGCTGAAGTTAAGGGTAAGTAGCGTAGAAGGCATTCTCCTGCCGTTGAACCATCTGCCAGGCAGCAGAAGGAACTTAGGAAACGCCAGCGAAGCGTTCACCGCATACTCTCCGAAACCTACTACGGAATTAGGAAGAAACTGGAAACGGCCCTTCATAGAGAGGTTGAAATTCTCTCCTCCGCGGAAAAAGTTCTTGTGAGAATAAGATATCTGCGGGCTTATACCCCAGAAACCGGACGAGTTGATGGATCCCTCCAGGTTCACCCTCATACTCTGCATCTTTGACGGAGAGAGGAAGATGTTGCAATCCACGTAGTTAGAATCACGCGGAGAGAGGTCCATCTTCACCGAACTGAACACACGGTTGGATACGTATCTCTGGTATGCATTGTTGATGGCTGTCTCACTGTACTGAGCGTCAGGATAGATTCGGTTGACATTGTTCAGGAAATTTCTCCTCACTTTCAGACCGTTGGTAGGGATGATTGAAACGTCGCCTATCTTATATACGGTGTGATGCTCTTTAGCGGCATCCTTCGACTCATTTCTGGTGTAATTCTTAAGTTCCACCATCAGCTTGGCAGAATCTCTGACGGCCGTGGTGTCGGCATAGTAGAAGAAATAGTTCTTCGTAAATCCGTAGTAACCCTGATTTCTAAGAATCTGCGCGATTCTGTCCGCCTCTTTCTCCAGAGCATCCTCTGAGAGGTAGCTCACATCTTTATAATTGAAGTGGACACCCAGAGAATCCAGCCTTGAAGCCAGCAGATTGTCATCCACGGAGAATGTCATCTTGTTGATAGGGAACTTCTTGCCCAGTGTGACATTATATTGGACCTTCGCCCTCTTGCCGCTGTATTTTACGGTCGGGTCCACCTTAGAATTATAATAGCCCAGATACTCCAGGTGATTGATCATACCGTCAGTGGTCGGCTTGAAATAAGTCGAATCGAGCAAAGTAGGCTCCACAAAGAGAGATTTGATACCGATGACGCTGTTGGCGCCTGTCCCCTGCTTCACATACGGAAGAAGATCCCCTCCTGCATAGCCGTCCTGCGGATTGGTCACCTTTACCTTATTCTCTTTGAGCACATACTGTCCCTTGGGAACATTATATGTTGCGGCACATCCTGACAAAAGGAATATCGCCGTCAAAACAATCTGAAATAATGCAACTTTTTTCATTTTCAACCTACAAAATTGTGCATATATTTTTACTTTTGCAAAAATCGACCTCACAATGATATCAAAAGCGGACATCAAAGAGATTCGTTCTCTGTCACTTAAAAAGTACCGTGACAGCCTCGGCCTCTTTGTGGTTGAAGGAGAAAAGATTGTCGAGGAAGCGCTCAGCTCCGACTTTGAAGTGGTAAAAGTGTTCCGCACTTCCGATATCGGGGAAGAGATGATGCGCAGAATCACCCTTCTCTCATCCCCTTCTCCAGCTCTTGCAGTGGTTAAGATTCCTGACGCCGGAGATGCGGCTGCCGTTAGAGAGGCGATTGCGGCGCACAATATATCCCTTGCCCTTGACTCGGTTCGTGACCCGGGGAATATGGGTACCATTGTCAGAATAGCCGACTGGTTCGGGATCGAGGCGATTTTTGCATCGAGGGACTGCGTGGATATCTACAATCCTAAAGTTGTCCAGGCCACAATGGGGGCGATATTCCGCAAGAAGGTGATTTACTGTGACTTGCAGGATGTTCTCAGCCAATATAGGGAGGCCGGCAAGCCGGTTTACGGCACTTTTCTGGAGGGAGAAGACATCAATTCTCTCAAACTTTCAAACGAGGGGATCGTGGTGATGGGATCCGAGTCTAACGGCATCTCCGAGGCAGTTTCCAAGCTGGTATCACAGAAGCTTTTCATCCCCCCTTACCCTGCAGGCAGCGTCACAAGCGAATCTCTGAACGTAGCTGTAGCCGCCGCCATCACCTGCGCCGCATTCAGACGGTAGCATTATTTTTCCATTTTTTAGCTAATTGTCAAATAATTATTGTACTTTTGGCGTCGATTAGAAATCTACTTTTTTATGCGCTTTTTCAAACCTTCATAACGTCACGAAATGAATAAATCAAATTTTATCATTGAGCTGAAGAACATATCCAAGTCTTACGGCAACAAAGTGGTTCTGGATAACGTCAGCTTGAATGTTAAAAAAGGTGAGTTTGTCACCATTCTTGGTCCTTCCGGATGTGGAAAAACAACACTGCTGCGCAGTATCGCCGGTTTTGTTACCCCCGATGAAGGTCAAATTTATTTAAATGGGGAGCTGATCAACGAAATGCCCCCTTACGAAAGACAATTGAACACAGTCTTTCAGCGTTATGCACTTTTCCCGCACTTAAACGTATTTGAAAATATAGCTTTCGGACTCAAACTGCAGAAACTCCCTAAGGATGAGATAGAAAAGAGAGTCCGCAAAGTTCTTAAGCTCGTAAGCATGTCCGACTACGAATGGCGTGACGTGGAGTCACTCTCCGGCGGACAGCAGCAGCGTGTGGCCATCGCCCGTGCGATTGTCAACCGCCCTCAGGTGCTTCTCCTCGACGAGCCGCTTGCAGCCCTCGACCTGAAGATGCGCCACGATATGCAGATGGAGCTTAAGGAGATGCATAAAAACCTGGGTATTACATTTATCTATGTTACCCACGATCAGGAAGAAGCCCTCACCCTGAGCGACACCATCGTAGTTATGAACGACGGCGTCATCCAACAGGTAGGCAATCCTATAGACATATACAACGAGCCTATAAATCCTTTCGTAGCTGACTTTATAGGCGAAAGCAATATCCTCAACGCCAAGATGATAGAAGACCGCAAGGTCGAGTTTATGAATCACGAATTCGAGTGCGTTGACGAGAATATGGGCGTCAACAATCCGGTGGACGTAGTGGTCAGGCCGGAAGACATCTACATTCTCCCTGACAAAGACAACCCTGCAGCTATGATGACGGCAAAGGTGATGACCTCCATCTTCAAGGGAGTCCACTACGAGATGACCGTCATTACCGAGAATGGCTACGAGCTGATGATTCAGGACTACAACTGCTTCGAGGTAGGCAGCGAAGTGGGCCTGATCATCCGTCCTAACGACATCCACGTGATGAAGAAAGAGCGCCTCCAGAATACATTCAAAGGCACTATGGCCGACAGCACCCACGTGAAGATGCTCGGCGGAGTGTTCGAGTGCAAGGAGCAGTCTTGGGCTGAAGGGGGCGAAGACGTTCTGGTTAACGTAGCTTTCAAGGCCGTGGATATGATGGACGACACCGAAGACGGAGTTGTGGATGCTGACGTACAGGTTATTCTGTATATGGGTAACCACTACCACCTGAGAATAAGGACGCTGGAGTCCCGCGAGGCTGTTTTTGTAGACACCAACGACATCTGGGACGAAGGCGACATAGTCGGAATCAAGATTCTTCCTAAGGACATAAAAATAAACAGAGTAGCAAATGAAGCGTAACCTTTTGAGATTGGCAGGCAAAAGGGGAGCTTGGGGCTTTCCGTACCTCATTTTTATGTTGATCTTCGTGCTGCTCCCTCTGATTTTGGTGGGAGTGTACGCATTCACCGATCACGCGGGACATTTCACACTTGCCAATTTCGGACAGTTCTTCAACCAGTCCAAAGACATAAACACATTCCTCTACTCACTCGGAATAGCGATAATCACCACCCTGATATGCATTCTGATAGGATATCCTATCGCCTACATTCTCAGCAATGCGAATCTGTGCAAATCCGAAGTGATGGTGATGCTGTTCATCCTTCCGATGTGGGTAAACGTCCTTGTACGCACCCTGGCTACGGTAGCGCTGTTCGGATTCGTGGGAATTCCTCTCGGAGAAGGGGCGCTGATATTCGGTATGGTGTACAACTTCCTGCCGTTTATGATTCTCCCTATCTACAATGTCCTCAAGAAGATGGACAAGAGCTATATAGAAGCGGCCCAGGATATGGGAGCCTCTCCTGCCAAGGTGTTCACCAAAGTCATCTTCCCTCTCTCAATGCCGGGAGTTATCAGCGGAGTGATGATGGTGTTTATGCCTACCATCTCCACCTTCGCAATTTCCGAGCTTCTTACAATGAACAAGATCAAGCTGTTCGGTACTACGATTCAGGAGAATATCAACAACGGTCTCTGGAACTACGGTTCGGTACTGGCCTTGCTGATGCTGGTTATAATTCTCATAACCACATGGGTAACAGACAGTAACGACACCTCTGAAAGCGCGGGAGGGCTTATATGATGAAGAAGTTCTTTGCGCAGGCATATCTCTGGCTGATCCTCATCCTCCTGTACGCTCCGATAGTGATTATCGCGGTGTTCTCGTTCACCGAGGCTAAAGTTCTCGGCAACTGGACCGGATTCTCCTTCAATCTCTACACCAACCTGTTCGAGGGAGGAGTCAACAACTCTCTGATGAAGGCCATCGGGAATACGGCTATCATAGGTATCGTGTCGGCTACATTCTCCACCATCCTGGGGACAATAGCCGCCATCGGCATCTTCAACGCCCAGAACAAGCGTTACAAGATGGTGATGACAAGCCTGAACAACATCCCTATCCTGAATCCCGACATCATCACAGGTATCTCCCTGTTCCTGCTCTTCGTAAGTATCGGAGTCACACAGGGTTACACCACACTTACCCTCTGCCACATCACCTTCTGTACCCCGTATGTGGTGCTGAGCGTGATGCCGCGTCTCCAGCAGATGAACCCTAACACCTATGAGGCGGCCCTCGACTTGGGAGCCACCCCGTTCTACGCTCTGAGGAAGATTATCATCCCTCAGATCAAATCGGGTATGATAAGCGGATTCATCCTGGCTTTCACCCTATCAATCGACGATTTTGAAGTGTCTGTATTCAACCTCGGTACAAACGGTTTGGAGACACTTTCCACCTTCATATACGCAGACTCCCGTAAAGGAGGCTTGACTCCGGAGCTGCGTCCGCTATCAACCATTATTTTCTTAACCGTTCTGATTTTGCTTCTGATTGTAAATTACAGATCAGCAAAGGCGAACAAAAAACAAACCGCTTAAAAAATGAAAAGAATTTTCTTTTTTCTTGCAGTGATTGCAGGAGTTTTATTTCAGTCCAATTCTCTCTTCGGACAGCAGTTGGACCGTGAACACACTCTGAAGATTTACAACTGGAGTGACTACATTGACGAGGACCTTCTCGGCGAGTTCGAGCAATGGTACAAAGAGCAGACCGGAGAGCCTGTAAAGGTGATTTACCAGCTGTTCGACATCAATGAAGTGATGTTGGCAAAGATTGAAAAAGGTCATTCTGACTACGACCTTACCTGTCCTTCCGACTATATTATCGAAAGAATGCTGCGCAAAGGGCTTCTTCTCCCTATCAACAAAGATTTCGGAGACACCCCGAACTATATAGGCAACGTTTCCCCTTTTATGGTGGATAAAATCGGTAAGATAGATGCTGACGGACTGAATCCGAGCGACTACACCGTAGGTTATATGTGGGGAACAAGCGGATTCCTGTACAACGAGAAGTTTGTCACCGAAGAGGAACTCTCTTCCTGGTCAGCTCTCTGGAATCCTAAATTCGAAGGCAAAATCTTGATGAAAGATGCCCCTAGAGATGTCTACAGCCCGCTTCTCATCTATGCCAACTATGACAAAATCAAGAGCGGCGAAGTGGATATGGAGCAGCTTATGTTCGATATGTCCGACGAGTCTATAGCTGTGGTTGAGGAACTCCTCAACAGGGCAAAACCTAACATCTACGGTTGGGAGGCCGATTTCGGCAAAGAGATTATGACTCAGGACAAAGCCTGGTTCAATCTGACCTGGAGCGGCGACGCTGAATGGGCTATCAGAGAGGCTGAGGATGTCGGAGTAACCCTCAAATACACCATCCCTATGGAGGGAAGCAACTACTGGTTCGACGGTTGGGTAATCCCTAAATATGCCGTAAATACCAAGGCTGCAAGCTATTTCATCAACTTTATGTGCCGCAGCGAAAGCGCCATCCGCAATATGGACGTTATCGGCTATGTGAGCGCAGTTGCTTCTCCTGAAGTGTTGGAGCAGATGCAGCAGCAGAGCATAGAGAACGGCGAGACCGAAGTTAGGGATATGACCTACTTCTTCGGCGAAGGGGCTGAGAATGTTATTCTCAACAAGGTAATGTACCCTGACAAAGAGACCTTCGACAGACTTGCCCTTATGCACGATACCGGCGACCGCGCGCAGGCTAT
>JAGDBY010000165.1 GCA_017958765.1 Bacteroidales bacterium
GCTACCTGCTCCTGGCAGAAGTCCTGGTGATCCTCGATTTCCTGTCTCAGAACAGGGGCTACGCGGTCGTAGAACAGGTAAGCGAAGTGAGTTACCTTGTTGACCTGCCAGAATGCGGCTGTAGGAGAGTAGTCCACCATACTTCCGTTTCCTTCGCGGAACCACTCAGGAACGAATGAAATATTGGTGTACATAGGGGTGAGTGGGGATGTGCCGGCATCGTCAACGCCGAACCATTCTATACCTCCGATCTCGTCAGGAAGCCAGCTGCGGGCCTGTCCGAGCAGCCAGAATCCGGTCTGCTGGGTGGCGATGGCTCTCTCGTGAGTGTAGGTTACTCCGTCAACCGTGTATGTCATAGGACGCCAGCGGTAAGGAAGTCTGCTGACTCCTGCGCCCGGATCCTCGGTCATATCCATAGGAGTTCCCTCGTAGTGGTCTCTCATCACGTTTGCAACCTGTGACAGGTTCACTTTCTCAGCAGGTTTGATGTAGAGAGGCATCTTGTGGTCAGGATTGTATCCCATAGCGAAGTCGAGGTAGTCGTTTGCATCGGCAGTGTGGACTCCCTGGGCATCTTCCCAAGTGAATTTGCCGCCTCCGAGAATGTTGAATGCTGACCACACTCTCCCTTCGCATCCTCTCATTCCGCTGAAATCGAGCGGATTGTAAGTGTCGCAGAAGCTGAAGTCCTCATCCGTTCCGCTGTAAAGACCTTTCTCACGTGCAAATGAGACAACGTCTTTAGCGTACATACAGTTCTCTCTGTCGTTGAAAGGAATCTTGTGAATGCGGCTCTGGTTAGCGTGGGCGCTGACATATCCGTCAGGAATTCTGATTGCAACCCATACGGTGCCTTTCTCGTCGCCCTTGCCGATCATCTCCATGATCCAGACCTCATTCTTGTCAGCGATAGAGAATGATTCTCCGCTTGAGCAGTATCCGTATTGCTGAGTGAGGGTAGTCATAATCTGGATAGCTTCGCGGGCGCTTTTAGCGCGCTGGAGCGTGATGTAGATCAGTGAGCCGTAATCAATCAGGCCGTCTCTGTTGGCCAGATTCACACCGCCGAAAGTGGTTTCGGTGATGATTACCTGATACTGGTTCATATTGCCGACTGTCTGATAAGTGTGAGGTATCTGGGCGATCTGGCCTTGGTAATTGCCTCTGTCCCAGTTATACACGTCAATCTTTGACCCGGCCGGCCAGTTTGCCGCAGGTTTGAAGTAGAGCTCTCCGAAGAGAGTGTGGCTGTCGGCAGCGTAGGTTACCATAATAGATCCGTCAGTTGTAGCGCCCTTGGTAATCAACAGGTTTGTACAGCTGAGCAGATTGTCTGTCGGCAGTAACAGTGCGACACATATTGCGCACAGAGTGTAAAGAGTTTTTTTCATATTTGGAATGGATTTTGCTAACTTTGTATATTACAAATATATAAAAAGTAATTATGAAATTCTTTAGAATTATTATTTGTATAGCAGCCGGGATGGCTTTGAGCCTCTCTGTTTATGCTCAGAATCAGAACGAAGGGCAGAACCAGCCGCCTGAAGTGGATTACGGTAAACAGGCAGAAGAGCAGGCCAACGGTCTCGGCCAGGAGTTCAATCTGGATTATGCACAGATTTTCAAAGTAGATACACTGTACCAGCGCGTTCTTCCTCTCTTCTTCGAGGAGATGAATACTCTCCAGCAGAGAGGTTTCCAGAATACCGATTTCTATCAGCAGGTAGCTGACAGGTGGAATGACTACATCGATACCGTTCTGGAGTCTATCTTCACTGCAGATCAGTGGAAGAAGTATATGAAATCTCCTTACGGCAAGGAGAAACAGCGCCGGGACAAACGTATCGAGCAATATAATTCTCAAGTCAAATGAAATCACTATTCAGAATCGCTGCCTGCTTGATGCTGACAGCATCGCTTCTTTGCAGCTGTTCTTTTGAATCAAAAAAAGCATCTAAAGTGGCCGAAAGTTTTCTGACCGCTTTCTTCCAAATGGATTATCAGACCGCAGGATCATTCTGCGCTGGTGATTTGGCAGCGGAGATACAGGAGTCTATAGATGACGTAGAATTGCCGAGCGAAGAGATGACGGAGCTTGTAAAAGAGGCCTCTATGAACACCACTTTCGAAATTACCCAGGTGGACACCAAGTCCGAGAAAGGGGTAGCTACGGTGTGCTATGTGATTCACCCTTACGGAAACGAGGAGAATGTGGAACGCTCTATGCTCCTTGTCAAAGAGAAAGGGAAGTGGCTTGTTCTTCAATTATTCTAACAATCAATGGAAAGTAAAGTTATTGTTCTGACCGGTGCCAGCAGCGGTATCGGTTTCCAGACCGCCCGTTTGCTGGCAGGTCAGGGACACAAAGTATACGGCGCTGCCCGCAGGGTGGAGATGATGGAGCCTCTTGTTAAAGAAGGCGTTGTTCCTATCAAAATGGATATTACCGACGAGAGTTCGGTAGAGTCGGCTGTAAAGACCGTCCTCGATGCAGAGGGAAGAATCGACGTTCTGATCAACAATGCCGGATTCGGATTCTTCGGAGCCATAGAGACAGTCCCTATCGAAGAAGCCCGTCGCCAGCTTGAAGTGAATGTGTTCGGTCTGGCCCGTATCACCCCGCTTGTAATCCCTGTGATGAGGCAGCAGAAAAGCGGCCGTATTGTCAACATATCCTCAGTCGCAGGCCGCTCCGTATTGCTGTTCGGAGGTTGGTATCACGTTTCAAAATACTCGGTGGAGGCTTTCAGCGACGCTTTGAGAATGGAACTCAAGCCTTTCGGCATAGACGTTTCAATGATTGAGCCGGGTGCCATAAAGACCAACTGGGGGATAATAGCGGCAGAACATCTGGCTGAAACATCCACCGGGACGGTTTACCAGCAGCTGGGAGAAAAAGAGGCAAATCTTATGAAACAGATCTATTCAGGAAAGATGCTCTCTTCTCCTTCGGTCATTTCGAAGGCCATCAGCCGTGCAGTCAACGACCGCCGTCCGAAGGCCAGATACGTGACCGGCTTCGGTTCTCACTCTATTCTCTTCTTCAAGGGTATTCTTCCTGCCCGCTGGTGGGACGCAATGCTGCGTAAGGGTGTAGGTAAGCTGGGTTAGTCCAGATAGACCACGGTAATCCCGCTTCCGCCCAAAGTGATATCTTCATCGGCGAAAGACTTTATCCCGGGCATAGTTTTGAGGTATTTTCGGATCTCTTCCCTGAGAATTCCGTTCCCTTTTCCGTGCAGAATCTTTACCTGGGATACTCCTACCATCTGAGCGTCGTCTATAAAACGGGTCACTATGTCGAGGGCGTCCATAAGGCGCTGCCCGCGGATGTCTATTGAAGGGGAGAATTCCAGCCTTCTCTTTGAGACGCTTTCGCTGCCGTAAGATGTTGTATCGGAAAATGTTGGGGCGTTCTTTTTTAGAGTGCTCTTGTAGTCTGCATTGGAGATTTTCTCCACCTTTGAAGGGGCCATTCTGGATGTGATGCTGCCGATGGCTACAGATATGCTTTTGGCACTGATCCGTACCACTTCGCCTACCATATCCCCGTCTTTGATCCGCACTTTGTCACCCACCGCTATCGGTCCGTCGTTTACTTTAGGGCTCGGTTTTACCAAGTTGCCCTGTATCGGTGTCCCGGCTTTTCTGGCCCTTTCCTCTTTGCGTTTCTGCTCTCTCTGCTTTCTTGCCAGAAGCAGTTGCAATTCTCTGTCAATCTTCTCGTCATTGGCGTCGGAACGGCTCTCCAGGACATTCTCTTTGAAGGTTTCAAGCTTCTTACGGGCCGCTTTTGTCTTCTCTTTCTCGGCCTGGGACTCTTTGATCTCCCGGATGGTATTCTCTATCTGTTTGTTGGCTCCGGCAAGAATCTCTTTGGCTTCGCTGCGGGCCTGGTCAAGAATCTGTTTTTTGAGTGCCTTTATTTCGGAGAGTTCCTTCTGATATTTATCGGTAAGTCCCTCCAGAGCTTTGTCTGCAGAGCGGACTTTGATCAGTTTCTGGTCGAGAGCCTTTCGGTTGCGGGCAATTTTGCGGAGCTGCTTCTCCATATCTACGAAATCCTCGCCCGCCAGTTCTTCGGCCCGTTTTACGATAGGCTCGGGGAGCCCGATCTTCCGCGCCAGCTCGAATGCGAAAGAGTTGCCGGGCAGTCCCTGCTCAAGTTTGAAGAGGGGAGCGATATTGTTTGCATCGAAGAGCATCGCTCCGTTCACCACACCTTTGCTGTTCCCTGCGAACAGTTTCAGGTTTGTGTAGTGGGTAGTGATTATTCCGTAAACTCCCTTGCTGTCCAGTTCTGAGAGAATAGCTTCGGCTATCGCTCCTCCGGCTGCAGGCTCGGTGCCGCTGCCGAACTCGTCGATGAGGACGAGCGACTTTTCGTTTGAGGAAGCGACTATCTCACGCATGTTCATAAGGTGAGAACTGTATGTACTCAGGTCATTCTCAAGGGATTGGTCATCACCTATGTCTATGAAGATCGAGTCGAAAATCACCATCTCCGAGATCTCGGAGGTAGGGATAAGCATACCCCATTGGAACATATACTGCAGCAGTCCCATTGTCTTTAGGCATACCGATTTTCCACCGGCATTAGGGCCGGATATCAGGAGGATGTGTTTCTCTTTCGTCAGTTCGAGCGAGAGAGGAACCATCTCTTTATTCTCTTTCTTAAGGGCTTTCTCCAGGAGAGGGTGGCGGGCTTTGTGAAGTCTTACGGCGCCGTCTTTGGAGATGACAGGCATTCCGGCGATAATGTCCATAGCCACCAGCGCCTTCGCCCTGATGAAGTCTATCTCTCCCATAAAGAGGGACGCCTCTACAAGTTCGGGAAGATACGGTCGGAGAAAGGCTGTGAATTCAAACAGAATCCTCTGAATCTCCCGCTGCTCCTCGAACTGAAGCTCGCGGACCTGGTTGTTGAGCTCGATCACTTCGAACGGCTCGATAAACACGGTCTTGCCCGTAGCGGATTCGTCATAGACCACTCCGGAGATCTTCTTCTTGTTTGCGGCTACTACCGGAATCAGCGTCTTTCCGTCCCTTACGGATACTGACGCTCCCTCTTCCACAATCCCGTCGGCCTGAGCCTTCTGGAGGATGGAGAGTATATGCTTGGATATCGATTTCTCTTTGTCTTTCAGTGCCTTGCGGATGACGGCAAGCTGGTCTGAGGCGTTGTCGCGTATCTCTCCGTACTTGTCGAGAATGGAGTCGATTCTCCTTGACACTTCGGGATACTGTGCGATAGGCTCCGAGAGTGCTACCAAAGTAGGGTAGAGCCCGTCATTCTTTGCTTTCTGGAAAAAGGAGAGAATCTTTCTCAGGGTCTCGAGGCTTGTTCTCAGCAAAACGAGGGACTGAAGATCAATTGCAGCGTGGTCCGAGTTGAGTCTGAGCAAAAACTCTTTTGAGTCGATATAGCCGTTGCTCGGGAATTTATCCTCGAACATACAGATGAGTCTCATCTCGTCGGTGAGAAGCAGTCTGTGCTGTATCTGATCCTCTTCGCAGGAGATGGATTCGCTCTCGGCGCGTGAGGCGGCGTAACGGGTGGAGCACTTGGATGCAATCATCCCCCGTATTTTGTCAAATCCTATTTTCTGCTCTAAGTTCACTATTTGAATGAATTTTCAAGAGCGACGCGAAGCTCTATAATGCTGCTCATCAAAGTGATGACGCCGTTGGCCACGTAAGATATGTTTCCGGTCTCCTCGGATACCACAATCGCCTCGGCATCAGTTTGTTCGGTGATACCTATGGCCGCTTTGTGCCTCATGCCGTACCCCGGATTGATGTTCTGACTGTCGGTGATAGGGAGGGTGCACCTCACAGCCACGATGCGGTCGTGGGTGATGATCATCGCCCCGTCGTGGAGGGGAGAATTCTTAAAGAAAAGATTCTCTATAAGCCTTCTGTGAATAGCGGCATCGATCACGTCGCCGGTCTCGATGTACGGCTCGAGGGATGACTCGTGCTTGATCACTATCAGGGCGCCTGTCTTGCTGGTGGACATACGGGAGCAGGCGTTGGTTATCTCATCGAGGGCTGCAGGAGAGAACCCCTCCAGCTTATTGTAGAATATGGAGCGTCTTCTCCTTTTCTTGAGCGGAGTGGCATTCCCAAGGTGGAGGAGGAAACGCCTGATCTCCTGCTGAAACAGGATTATCAGCGCCAGCACTCCCACCCCGAGGATCTGTCCCAGAATGAGGGTGAGCAGCTCCATACCCAGCACGCGGGCTATAATCCAGATGATATAGAGTACCATAATCGCCATAAAAATGCTTATGGCGTTGGTTCCGCGTGTCAGTTTGAATACTTCAAAGAAGATGAATGCCACGATAATGACATCCAGAACGTCGATGAAATTTATGTTTATAAAGTCTAACACAATATGCAAAAGTATTAATTATCTTTGAATTGTATAACAATTAAGGAGGGAAGATATGCAGGGAAGGATTCTAAATCTGTTCGGAAGGGATGTCAGGGCTCTGAGCGACATCTTCTTCCCGAGGCAGTGCAGCGTGTGCGGCACATTTCTGGATTATGATCAAAAGCAGATCTGCGGAGAGTGCCTGGCCGATATGCCTCTGACCTATTCGTGGGACTATCCCGATAATTTTGTAGAGAGGAGAATCATTGACAAGGGGGTCTATGTGGAGGCTGCCGCATCCCTGTTCTTCTACAGATATGAAGGATTCTCTCAGGTGATCAGAACATTCAAATATCAGGGAAACACGGCTCTGTGGAGGTTTCTCTCGGCCCAACTTGGAGATGTCCTGGCGCGCTGCCCCCGCTTTTCGGGGATAGAAGCGGTGGTGCCAGTCCCTCTCCACCCTCTGAAGCGGTACAGGCGAGGCTTCAATCAGGCAGAGATAATTGCAGCCGAGGTAGCGAAGGCTTTTGGGGTGAAGTCATACCCACATTTGGTGAGAAAACGGCGCTACACCAAGACCCAGACCGCTTTCGGGACCGGAGAAAGGACGTCGAATGTGAGAGGCTCTTTCAAGGTGACTGCAAGAATGGCAGTACGCCTGAAAAGGCAGGGTATTTGCAGGGTATTGTTAGTAGACGATGTTCTCACCACCGGAGCGACTGTCGCCGCTGCGGCGGAGCCCCTTGTGAAAGAGGGATTCAAAGTGTCCGTTGCGACGCTTGCCAGTGTAGAACAGTTATAGTATATTTGCACAAACACTTACGACTATGAAAGCAATTAAGTATTTATCAATTATAATGGCTGCGGCACTCTGTGTTGCCTGCGGCGCATCCCAGAATGCTACTTCTACAAATCAGGACGATATTCTCGGTTCCGGATTTGCCAGCACCAAAAAGAGTCAGAACAATTTCGCCATCCAGCAGGAGACTACCGACGATAAAGAGACAGCCACTTACTCCAACATCTACGATTATCTCGCAGGCCGTTTCCCAGGTCTGTCAGTGGAAGGAGGCAATAAGCTGGTCATCAGAGGTCAGGCTTCAGTCAACGGAGATACCGAGCCGCTGATATTGATCGACGGTATCGAGGGCCCTCTGGATCTGGTTAAACCTCAGGATGTTGAGAATGTCACCGTCATCAAGGACGGCTCCTCAGCAATGTACGGATTCAGAGCTGCCGGAGGAGTGATTCTCATCCAGACAAAAGGGAACAAGAAATAATCTAAAAGTTTTTCTTGCAGAGGTCTACGCTGTCAAGGGCCTCCCATCCGAAGAAGAGCATATTATTCTCATAATAAGGCTCCCGGCCGAAGTGTCCGTATGTGGCTGTAGGGAGGAATATCGGATTCTTCAGTCCGAATTTCTTGATTATAGCAGAAGGGCGCAGGTCGAACAGTTTCCCGATCTTTTCCGCTATTTCAGAATCTGAAATTCCGGTGTGTCCGGTGCCGAAAGTGTTTACGAAAATACTTATCGGCTCCGCGATGCCTATTGCGTATGAGAGCTGTACGGATATCTGATCGGCTACCCCTGCCGCTACCAGGTTCTTGGCAACGTAGCGGGCAGCGTAGGCTGCGCTTCTGTCCACTTTGGAAGCGTCTTTTCCGCTGAAAGCTCCGCCGCCGTGGGCGCTTCTTCCTCCGTAGGTATCAACTATAATCTTTCTTCCGGTAAGTCCTGTGTCTCCGTGAGGGCCTCCGATTACGAACTTTCCTGTAGGATTGACGTGCAGAACGTAGTCGGTGTCAAACAGTTTGGCATTCTGAGGCTCGAGCTGGGCTACTACGCGGGGGATGAGAATACTGCGGACATCCTCTTTGATCCTCTTCTGCATAGCGTCATCGCTGTCGAACTCATCGTGCTGGGTTGACAGCACTATCGTATGTATTCTCAGGGCTTTGTTGGTCTGAGCATCGTATTCTACAGTGAACTGAGTCTTTGCGTCCGGTCTGAGATACGGCATCGGAGAATTCTCCTGTCGGCGTATTGCAGAGAGCTCCTTGAGCATCATATGCGCCAGGGTGATAGGGAGGGGCATATAATTTTTGGTCTCATTGCAGGCGTAGCCGAACATAATCCCCTGGTCTCCGGCTCCCTGATTCTCTTCGTTATCTCTGTTGACGCCCTGTGCGATATCCGCGCTCTGTTCGTGAAGCGCGGAAATGACCGCGCAGCTGTCCGCGCTGAACTGATATTCTCCCTTGGTGTAGCCGATATCTGCGATAACGTTGCGGGCCACTTGCTGAATGTCCACATAAGCCTTCTCCGAGGAGGCTTCGCCGCCGACTATCACAAGGCCGGTACTGACAAAGGTCTCGCAGGCCACATGGCTGTCGGGATCCTGTCTTAGGAAATCATCGAGAATTGCGTCTGAAATCTGGTCGGCAACCTTGTCAGGATGCCCTTCCGAAACGGATTCGGAAGTAAAAAGATAAGTCTTCATTTTTTTAGCATTTTTTTGATGAAGTGGTTGCAAGCAATCAAATCTCTCCACTTCTTAATTTGCCGCAAAGTTATAAATCTTTTGATTATATTTGTATAACCGCCAATAATGAAGATTATGAAAAACAGGTTCCTTTCGTTTTTTGCCCTTTTATTAACAGTAGTATTCCTTTCAGGTGCATCCTGCACCAAAAACCCTCCGGTTAATCCGGGAGGCGGGGGAGGCGGTGGCGGTGCTGCCGCCGCTACGCTTAACGTCACTTACAATGACGGGGATGTAATGGGAGCGGGAGCTACTGTCAATGTGACGGTTAGCTCAAATACTTCCTGGAGAGTAACCACCAATGTTACCTACCTTACCATAACCCCTCCTTCGGGTTCGGGTGACGCTACCTTGAAGATCATTTTCCCTAAGAATTCTACGGAGAACGAAAGGACGGCCGAGATTACCGTTACGGCTGGAGACTTGAAGAAAACAGTTACAATAAAGCAGTTGGGATTCTCTGAGTTTACCCCGATTTCAGCGGTCAGAGCGCTCTATCAGGGTGCGGATACCAAAGTGACCGGTTCGGTGAAGATTAAGGCGAGCGTCATCAGCGA
>JAGDBY010000166.1 GCA_017958765.1 Bacteroidales bacterium
CTCCACCGTGTCTTCCGTAACCTTCTCACTGTTAATAGAATGGACGTGTACTCGGACGCTGTTTGCAGCCCCTGCGTGTACGAACGCCTCGAGAATCGATTTGTATGCATCCTGCAGCGAAACATACTTCCCGACAAGGGCGATGTCCACTTCGCCTCTTTCAGGATTCTTCAGGCTGCTCAGGAACCGCTTCCAATTCTCAAGGTCCGGCTGGTTGAAATTCTCTATACCGAGTCTTCTGACCACAATGTCGTCCAGGTGCTCCGTGTGCATATTGAGAGGGACCTGATAGATACTCCAGGCGTCGATACTCTCTATCACGTGGCCAGGCTTGACGTTACAGAATAGGGCCACCTTGCGTCTGATATCCGATGAGAGAGGCTGCTCTGTGCGGCAGATTATCACATCGGGCTGCACACCGGCCTGCTGGAGCATTTTGACAGAGTGCTGGGTAGGCTTTGTCTTAATCTCCTGGGCCGCTTTGAGGAACGGCACCAATGTCAGGTGAATACTCATACAGTCCTCTTCCGGAAGCTCCCACTGCAGCTGTCGCACCGCCTCGATGAACGGCTGGGACTCCATATCGCCCACTGTGCCGCCGACCTCGGTTATGATGACGTCATAGGCCCCGGATTCGCTCAGGAGCATCATTCTCCGCTTGATCTCATCGGTGATGTGAGGGATAATCTGAACCGTCTTGCCCAGATAGGCACCCTCTCTCTCCTTGGAGATAACCGTCTGATAAACCTTGCCGGTAGTGACGTTGTTGGCCTTCGAGGTGTGAACCCCGAGAAAACGCTCGTAGTGACCAAGATCCAGGTCGGTCTCGGCGCCGTCTTCGGTCACGTAGCATTCTCCGTGCTCATAAGGGTTGAGGGTCCCGGGATCGATGTTGATATAGGGGTCGAACTTCTGGATTGTAACACGTAAACCCCTGGCCTGCAGGAGCTTTGCGAGAGATGCCGCGATGATACCCTTACCCAGCGAAGATACCACGCCTCCCGTGATGAAAACGTACTTTGTATTCATAATATTGTGACTAATACTCATTCCAGGATCTTATTATCAACTTGTCAACCCCGACTTTGCACAGAGAATAGATGAATGCGCTCGCAAGGCGGGCGTTTGTGATAAGCGGCACATTGTGGTCCACAGCCGTACGCCTTATCGCAAATCCGTTCTGAAGCTCCCTCGCAGTAAAATTCTTAGGAATATTTATTACTAAATCTACTTTATGTCCTGATATATAGTCTGTTACGCAAGGCTGTCTGCCTGTGTCAGGCCAGTGAAGCACCGTGGACGGAATGCCGTGCTGTTTGAGGAACTCGGCCGTTCCGCCTGTTGCGTAAATATTGTAGCCACTGTCGTGAAGCATCCGGCAGGCATCCAGCAGATCCACCTTGGAGTGGGCCGCACCTGATGACACCAGGATGCCGCGCTCCTTAGAAGGAATAGTGTAACCAACTGAAAGCATGCTCTTTAGAAGAGCCTCGTGGTAGGTATCTCCCAGGCAGGCCACCTCGCCGGTTGAGGCCATATCGACTCCGTGAACAGGGTCGGAGTGGAGCAGTCTGGCGAAAGAGAACTGAGAGCTCTTCACGCCCACGTAATCTATGTCTGCGAAGTTCTTCCTGTATGGTCTGACCTTCTTGCCGAGCATAATCTCGGTGGCAAGCTCGATGAAGTTGAACTTGGTAACCTTCGATACGAACGGGAAG
>JAGDBY010000167.1 GCA_017958765.1 Bacteroidales bacterium
AAGATTATAGTTCCGTATTCTTTCCTTTCACACCCTAAGTATCTCCTGTGAAGACACCGTCTCTGTGCCTTTGCGGCCGCTGAGAGCGAGGCGGATCATCGCTGCTGCGACATTCTCAGTCGGCATCGGGGCTAGGCTGCGCATGATTCCTATCTTGTTGCATGCACGGAGAATGCTCACGCTGACCTTTTCTCCGAAGCGGTCGCTCCCTTTTCTGACGAGAGAAGGCGGACGGAGAATGAAACATCCTTCGAAACCGAGCTTGAGGACGGCTTCTTCCAACGCCCCTTTCATTCTGGGATAGAATAACTTAGAGTGGGAATCCGCCCCGATCGATGAGACAAGTACGTACGTAGGAACGCCGTTGGCGCGGGCTGCCTTGGCGGCGTCCAGCTGGTAGGTATAATCTACTTTCCACTGTGCGTCCTGGCTCCCTGCGGCTTTGATTGTGGTCCCCATACAGGAGAACAATACATCGCCTGTCAACAATTCAGACCAGGATTCCGGGCGGTCGAAATCCACCTTGTGAACAGTCAGTTTCTCTGACTTCAAATTGACATCTCGGCGGACGAATATCTCCACTCTGTCGAAGCGGCTGTCAGCAAGCAGCTGCTCAGTCAGATCCTTTCCTACTGCGCCTGTAGCGCCTATTACCAGTGCTTTCATATTATTGTTCTTTTAACATTCTTTCTACTTCTTCGCGGTGCTCGTACAGAGCGCACCCGCCTGTGTGTTCTCCCCCTACAAGATGGGCGTCTCTCAGTTTGCGAAAGAGCGGAGAAGCCAAAGCTCCTTTTACACCCAGTTCCAGGACGCTGCTGTCGCTGAACGGAGAGAATGGACACGGCTCAGCGCTTCCGTCAGGACCTATGTGGAAGAATCCGCGTCCTGCTGCCAGACATCCTCCCAGAAACTTCTCGTCTCCCGGGAAGGAGATTATGATCATATCTTTGAATCGCTCGGCCTGATACTCCTGAACCTTCTCCATTCTAAGTGTATCTTCCTCACCTAGAGCGAGATGCTCAGTCCCCTGCTCAGTCGGTACATATTCTACATATATTATCATCTTGCAGCCTAGCGAGCGCAAATTCTCTACAAAAGCGTCAGAGGTTACAAGGTCGAAATTCTCAGTAGTCACGGTGATGCTGGTGCCGAAGAACAAGTCCTCCCTATGGAGCATATCTACCGATAGCATAGCACGCTTGTACATCCCTCTTCCGCGCCGTTCGTCCGTAGAGTGTTCCATCCCTTCGATACTTATCACAGGTATCATATTAAGGTGTTTCTTGAGGAAAGATATATACGACGGACCGATCAGCGTTCCGTTGGTAAATATAGGAAATATCATATTCTCCACCTTCGCTACGCGTTCCAAAATATCTCTGCGCATCATAGGCTCTCCTCCTGCCAGCAAAGCGAAGTTGATGCCGAGCGATGCAGCCTCTGCACATATTGATTTCCACTGCTCTGGTGTAAGTGACGGTTTCTGTTCTTCCGTACTGTCGGCTGCTATGCCGTTGGCTCTTTCATAACAACCTTTGCAATGCAGATTGCACTGAGTTGAGATAGAACAGATGAGAAAAGGAGGCACGTCCACGCCCTCTTTCTCTTTGACTTCTGCACGCAGTTTCTCAGACTTTATAAA
>JAGDBY010000168.1 GCA_017958765.1 Bacteroidales bacterium
CGGAGCTGACGACCTTCCGTTCTAATCGGTGCCCTCAGTGCATTAAAAAGCCTCGAAGTGATTCACCTCGAGGCTTTTTTATTCTCCGCACCTTACGTCTAAGACTTCTTGTTAGGAACATCTAGCTTCAGCTCGGCGTGCCGTTTGGATGACATAGCGAGCAGAACCGAGATTACTATGGCAGCAATTCCCAGACAGATGAAGATCCACTCCGCCTTGACGGCAGCTACGAGTTCCGAGCCTGCAGAGCCGTATTTGCTGAAGATCTCGCCGACGAAAATCGGAACCAGCAGCATTCCCATATTCTGTATCCAATAAATCAGAGAATAAGCCGTTCCCAGGTTTTTCTCAGGGACAATCTTAGGCACTGACTGCCACATTGCGGCAGGAACCAGAGAATAGCCCACTCCAAGAAGGGAGATTGAGAAAAATCCCCAGAAAGGAACTCCCTGAGGAGCGAACGCTATCAGTATATGAGACAGGAACACGGCGCAGGAGCCGACTATCATCCACTTGGTTCCCTTGCCTATCCTGTCGATGAGCGAACCGAAAAGTGGGGTGAAAATGACCGTGAAGAACGGAATCATAGTCACAATCCACTTGGCCGTCTCCAGATCGAGGTTGAAACGAGGAATCAGGATCGAAGTGGCGAATTTCTTGAACGAAATTATACAGCAGTAGAAGAATACGCACAGAAGCGATATCAAGATAAAATGCTTGTTGGAAAGCACTTTGAAGATATCCGAGAATTTGAATTTATCCTCTTCGGCAGTCTCCACCTTGTCACTCTCGCCTGTCTGAGAGTCTCTCCTGGCGTCAATTGTCACAAACAGGCTCCAGAGAATAACTCCGACGGCCATTATCCCCAATCCGAGAAGTGCCGGCCGGATGGTCTGTCCGTAAGGATAGATCACTCCGGAGGCGGAAGCATTCTGAGCTATAACCAGCAGAGGAGAGACTACGAAAGCCAGAGCCGTACCCAAGCGGGCAATGGCCAGCTGAAGACCCATCGCAAATGCCATCTCCTTCCCTTTGAACCATTTGGCTATTGACCTTGTAACTGCCACACCGGCTATTTCGCTGCCCAGTCCGAAGAGCATACATCCTATGTAGGAGATAAGCAGCGAAGGCTTTGCCACCCAGCCTGACATCCAGGCGTTGAGGGAGCTTGAGGCGAAATTGCCTGAAATACCGTACGCTACCAGAGCTGCTCCGAAGACCATCATTCCCACGAAAATAGAGCCCGCCAGACGGGTGCCCCATTTGTCGATCAGCATTCCGCATACGATCAGACCTCCCCAAACACAGAGGAATGAGTATCCTCCGGCATAGAATCCGTAGTCGGAAGAACTCCACCCCAGGTCCAGGGATGCCGGATTCTGGAAGATGTGAGACAGTGTCGAGAACATATCGTCGAAGAAGTACGAAGCGAACATCGGGATCACCAGGCACGCAAGCACTATCCAACGGGTGTATTTACTTTCCGCGTATTTTTTCATAACTCTCATTTGATGTTAGGCTCTTCCAATCCGAGATGTCTCTTCTTGTCCAATGCCTTCAGATAGAATGCGATAAGGAAGGCGGCAATACCGAAACCTGCGAATATGATCAGAGGAATTGTGTAATCGTAAGGGATGAAATCGGCGTTTACAGCCTTTGCTGCGAGAACCGCCTGATTGGTAGCGTTTGATGCCTCCAGCACATTTCCGATAAGCTTAGGAACGAAGCACAGCCCGATATTCTGCACCCAGAAAATCAGGCAGTACGCTGAACCGAGCACCTTCTCGTCGATGATTTTTGGAACCGATGGCCAAAGAGCGGCTGGAACCAGAGCGAAGCTGATACCCAGCAGAACTATAGTAGCGTAGGCTATCAGTGCGCTGTTGGTTGCCGGAAGGACGAACGCGAATACCAGGTGGCAGCACACGAGCAGCACCGCACCCCAGATCAGCATCGTTGCTCCCTTACCCTTTCTGTCCAGGAAGTTCCCCAGGAACGGTGTAATCACCGCAGCTCCGATAGGGAACCATCTGAATATGTCGGAAGCCGCCTCAGGAGAGAGGCCGTTCAGGTTGCACTGCAGCATATTGGCGCCGTAACGCTGGAACGGGAATATTGCAGAATAGTACAGCACGCACAGCAAAGCCACAACCCAGAAGCTCAGGGAGCCGAAAATCTTCCCGAGATCTTTGATTTTGAATTCTTCATCGGATGTGTCAGAATCCGACAGGGCGTTCGCAGCAGCAAGCTGATTGTCCAGCTTTCTGTCCATAACGGAGAACACTATAAAATTGATCACTCCGATAAGAAGCAGCACAGTGAAGAATCCCACCGGCGCAGCTACGGTTCCCATTCTCTCGGCAATATCCGGACTGAGGGAAAATACGGTAAAGACGCCGACGCGGGCGATTGCCATCTCCAGACCCATTGCAAGGGCCATTTCCTTACCTTTGAACCACTTGGCGATGGCTTTGGAGACCGTAGTTCCGGCCATCTCGCATCCGCAGCCGAAGATCATGAAACCCAGCGAAGCCATCTTAGCGCTGCCCGGCATTGCAACCCACCAAGTGTTGAGCCAATTGCAGAACTCGGTGGTCTGGAACCACTCGCTCACTCCGATGAACTTGATCAGCGCTCCGGCGAACATCATCGAAGTCGAGACAATTCCGGTGAAACGGATTCCCATCTTATCCAGGATGATTCCGGCCAGAATCAGAAATCCGCACACGTTCAGGATATACTCAGAGGCAGCGTAAGTTCCGAAAACTCCCGGAGTCCAGCCACGCTGACTCTCGACGAGCGCCTGCAGAGGTGACATCACGTCTACGAACATATAGCCGAAGAACATCGCCATGGCAATCAATGCCAGTGCAATCCATCTGGCTGCAGGATAATCATTTAAAAGTTTTTCTACTTTCGTCATATGTTAATCTTGTATTGTTTTTCACAAATTGAGTGGCAATTTACACTATTTGAACAAAAGTTCAAAAAATAACCGTACCTTTGGAAGTTATTAAAATTCATCATAAATGAAACAACTTGATATAGTTCTGGGTCTTCAGTGGGGAGACGAAGGAAAAGGCAAAATAGTTGACGTTCTTGCAGACAATTATCCTATTATAGCCCGCTTCCAAGGAGGCCCGAACGCAGGTCACTCAATACATTTTGAAGGAAAGAAATTTGTCCTGAGATCAATCCCGAGCGGCATTTTCAGAGAGAATTCCATTAACCTCGTCGGCAACGGCGTAGTCCTGGATCCGGTCACTTTCAAGGAAGAATGCGAAGCTATCAAAGCAGCCGGGGTTCCGGTGGAGAAGAGGCTTCTGGTATCCAAGAAAGCCAACCTGATTCTCCCTACCCACAGACTTCTCGATGCGGCTCAGGAGGCTGCCAAAGGCAAGTCCAAAATAGGTTCCACCCTGAAAGGTATCGGCCCTACATACACCGACAAGATCTCCCGCAGCGGTCTGAGAGTGGGCGACATTCTCACGGACAATTTCGTTGAAAGATACAATACCCTGAAGAACAAGCATATCGCTGAGTTGAACCACCTGAGCTTCACATTCGACCTTACTGAGAGTGAGAAAGCCTGGTTCGACGCGATTGAGTATCTGAAGCAGATGCCTCTCGTGGACGGAGAATACTTCACAAACGAGAATCTCGACAACGACCGCGCCATCCTCGCCGAGGGCGCACAAGGCTCTATGCTGGACATTGATTACGGTTCATATCCTTTTGTAACATCTTCATCTACAATCGGTTCAGGAGCCTGCATCGGTCTCGGCATAGCCCCTAAGAGAGTGGGCAAAGTGTACGGTATTTTCAAAGCTTACTGCACCAGAGTCGGCAGCGGTCCGTTCCCTACCGAGCTCTTCGACGAGACCGGAGAAGAACTCCGCAAGAAAGGGTACGAATTCGGAGCCGTTACCGGAAGGCCGAGACGTACAGGCTGGCTCGATCTGGTAGCTCTCAAATATGCGGTTATGCTGAGCGGCGTCACCGACCTGATCATTATGAAAGCCGACGTGATGGACTCATTTGACACGGTCAAAGTGGCTACAAGTTACAGGATAGACGGCAAGCAGACGAAGATCGTCCCTTCTGATCCGTACGCAAAAGTTGAACCTGTCTACACTGAATTCCCGGGTTGGAAGGCCCCTCTGAGCGATGCCAAGAGCGAAGCCGAACTTCCGGTTCAGTTCAAGAATTATATCTCTTTCCTTGAGAAAGAGCTCGGAGTCCCTGTTAGCATTATTTCCGTCGGTCCCGACAGAGACCAAACCATTTTTAGATAATTGGAACTTCTCCAAAATATTAATTCTCCAGCCGACCTGAAGGCTCTTAACGACAAAGAGCTTGTAAAGCTTTGCGCCGAGATAAGAGAGTATATGGTCGAGTGCTGCGCCAAGAATCCCGGTCATATCGGATCAAGTCTGGGCGCGGTGGAGATCGCTGTGGCCGTACACAAAGTATTCGACACTCCTAACGATAAGATAATCTGGGATGTAGGCCACCAGGCATACGCCCACAAAATCATCACCGGCAGAAGAGAACAGTTCCGCCACAACAGAGAGAAAGGGGGACTGAGCGGCTTTCCGAAGATTGACGAAAGCCCGTATGACTCATTCGGAGCGGGTCACGCATCCAATTCTATCTCAGCCGCTTTGGGAATGGCCATAGCCTCCGAGAAGCAGGGGATCAAGAGGCACCACATAGCGATTATCGGCGACGGTTCCCTCACCGGCGGACTGGCATTCGAAGGGCTGAACAATGCCGGCTCTCTCAAAACCGACCTTATCGTCATTCTCAATGACAACAATATGTCCATTGACGGCAGTATCGGAGCGCTCCACAACCATCTGATCAAGGTTACTACGAGCAGCCGCTACAACCGTATCAGGGACGATATCTGGAACAAACTCGGCGAAAATACATTCAGAAACAGAGTCCAGCGTCTTGTAAGGTGGGTCAAAGGGCTGTTCATCAAGACTACCCGCTTCTACAACCTGTTCGATTCTCTGGGATTCAGATACTACGGACCTATCGACGGCAACGACATCTCGCAGCTCGTCCCTATTCTGGAGAGACTCAAGGCTATGGACGGTCCGAAACTCCTCCACGTAGTGACAAAGAAAGGCAAAGGCTACCAGCCTGCAGAGGAGAATCCTAACATCTGGCACGCTCCGGGTAAATACAACCCGGCTACAGGTGAGATTATCGCCACAGGCGACGCTCCGGCCAAGTATCAGGAGGTTTTCGGCCGCACAGTTACGGAACTTGCAGCAAAGAATGAGCGAATTATCGGAATATCCCCATGCTATGCTCTCGGGCAGCAGCCTGAACATTATGCAGGAGCGGTTCCCGGACAGAGTATATGATGTTGGAATTGCTGAAGGGCACGCTGTTACATTCTCCGCAGGACTTGCAGCCGAAGGGATGCTCCCGTTCTGCAACATCTATTCGAGCTTTATCCAGCGGGCCTATGACAACGTAATCCACGATGTTGCCCTGCAGAATCTCAAAGTGGTCTTCTGCCTTGACCGCGGAGGCCTCGTAGGAGAAGACGGAGCCACTCACCAGGGAGTTTTCGATATGTCCGCTTTCAGACCGATCCCTAACCTCGCCATAGCGTCACCCCTGAACGAGCTCGAGCTCAGGAA
>JAGDBY010000169.1 GCA_017958765.1 Bacteroidales bacterium
ATCGGCTTTGAGAATAAATACATGGCCATTCTGTCCTACGGTACCTCCAATGATTTCATAAAGTACTATCCCGACCGCACCTTCAACTCACTCAAAGGTATCATCGAGGGTGAGAAGGTGAAGATAGACGCCATCAAATGCAACAGCGACTACGCTATCAACGTGGTAAACATCGGCTTTGACGGAAGGGTGGCCTACGATGCCAACCGAAATATCGAAGCCGGGATAAAAGACGGGTATAACAAAGCTTTGAGAGCCGCCCTTTTCGGGTACAGGTACAACAAGCTGGAGGTTATAGTCGACGGAGAGAAGATCAGCAAGTGGAGAACCCTGCTCTGCGTGGTGGCAAATGCCAAATACTGCGGAGGACAGTTCCTCTGCGCTCCGAGAGCCAAGGTGGATGACGGTCTGATGGATATCTGCCTGATCCCGAGCTGCACGCTGCTCACTTTCCTGAGAGTGCTGCCGTACTACACGGAGGGTAAGCATCTGGACAATGAGTACTGCAAGAGCAAAATTGTCTACCGCCAGGCCCGTCACGTTGAGGTGAACAGTAAAGATTTGATATATGTGAGTCTGGACGGCGAAATTATAGCCGCCACACATTTTGAACTGGATATATTGGATAAAGCGGTATCTTTGATACTGCCTCGTAAAGAAACTGGTATGAAAAAGTTATTTGATCCGATTAAAGACAAGGCAGGTACTATTATCGAGTATCTGATGTCCTCTCCGGATATTCCGAGTGACGAATCTCTCCGTTTTAAAATCCGCCTTTCTATCGAGGAGGCCGTTGAGAACGTGGTTCGTTACGCTTATAATGACGGAATAGGCTGGATGGAAGTTGGCACCGAACTGGATAAGGACAGAGTTATTCTCACTATCCGGATTAAAGATGCAGGCAAGCCGTTCAACCCTCTGGAACAGGCCGATCCCGACGTTACGGCATCTGCCGAAGACCGTGATATCGGCGGACTTGGTATCTACCTGTGCAAGCAGATGATGGATACCATCGAGTACAGATATGAAGACGGATGCAACATATTAACAATGACTAAAAAAGTTTCATAAAATGGAAGTAAAAATAAATCAAGAAGGAAATAAGTTTGACGTCGTACTTAACGGTCGTCTTGATACTACCAATGCAGATCAGTTCTTGCAGGATATCAACCCTATGCTTCAAGCAGAGAATCCCGATATTACCGTGGACTGTTCCGGTATGGAATATACTTCCAGCCAAGGGTTGAGAATGTTTCTGACTCTTCAGAAGTCCGTAATCGCGCATTCCGGCAAAATGGTGCTCAAGAATATGAACGCCAACGTGAAAGAGGTATTTGACATCACCGGTTTCTCCAATATCATCAAGATAGAGTAGGACCGACTTAGAATAAAATAGAAAAGCGCCTTGGAAATGCTCCAAGGCGCTTTTCTTGTGACCCCTACAGGATTCAAACCTGTAACCTTCTGATCCGTAGTCAGATGCACTATTCAGTTATGCTAAGGGGCCAATATATAAGTGTAAACTTATTACTCAGCAACTGCAGTGGTCTTGCGCTTTCTCTCTTTGATACGGGCTTTCTTACCGGTGAGCTCGCGGAGGTAGAATATACGTGCGCGGCGTACCTTACCGTATTTGTTAACCTCGATCTTCTCGATAGTAGGAAGAGAGATAGGGAAAATCTTCTCAACGCCGATACCGTTAGAAATCTTGCGGACGGTGAAAGTCTGTGTAACGCCGGCACCGCGTTTTTGGATAACTACGCCACGGAAACTTTGAAGGCGCTCTTTGTTCTCCTCTTTGATTTTATAAGTAACGGTGATTGTGTCACCTGCTTTAAAGTCAGGAAAGTTTTTTTGCTCTTGAGCAAATGATTGCTCGGCTACTTTTAGTAAATCCATAATTCTCAGTTTTTTAGCGCAACGTTAAAGCGTCAAAAGGACCTTTAAGAGGTTGCTTTTTCATTTGGGATTGCAAAAGTGAGAAATAATTGAGTAAAAAGCAAATTATTTTTAATAAAAAGTGTATCAAAAGAATACATCCAGATCAACATCGGTTGTATTCCCGCAACCGTCAATGGCTGTTACACTTATATGGTGCAGACCCTTTCTGTGGTGGACGGTGTCCAGGTATATGGTCAGTCTGGACCCTTTCAGAAGCCCCAGAACCCATTCTCCGTCACAGGAAGCAAGGAAATCGCTGATACCGCTGAACTCATCTTTCATAGTGAAATAGACCTCTCCTGACGAGCTTATCTGAGCCTCTTTAGCCGTAATAGGGATAAGGGTAGGAGGGATGGTGTCCAGTGTGACGCAGTAAGTGTCCAGAGAGCTGGTCCTCAGTACCACGCCGTTGTTCTCGTATTTTCCTCCGGCGGCGGTAATCTTCCCGGTCGAAGCGTCGTAGCGGGCAAGAATCATCTTGCTCTTCAGAGAATCGGGAGCGTCCACCTTGAATTTGACAGTAGCCGATTTGGCAAGCGGGGTGGTAGGGTCTCCGATACGCCATACTGAAGAATAGATACCTTTTTCAGGGTCGGCGTCGGCCACTTTGCCGTAGGTGAAATCGCATGAATTATAGAGTGCTCCGGATGGGAGCGTTACTGATATCTCTTTGGTGTTGAGTGTGTTAGGTGTGTACCACAGCATATTGTAGTGACTCAGCGAATCATCGTCCGTCAGGGCTTTGACGCTGTCGTCACGGACTATGGTGTAGGTCGCTCCGGCTACGTTTCCGGTGTAGTCGATGGCCTCTACGCGGAGTTTGTGAGGAGCGTAGTCGTCCAGGATGATCACTCCGTTGTTCTTAGCCTGTACTTTATACTTGAGTGCATTGCCCGGGTCCACCTGAGTCTTGATCATATCGCTGCCGCTCTCGCCGTAGGCTATCATACTCTTGATGTACGACTGCTCGCTGTAGGATACGTCTCCGACGGTAAACCTGAAGAATTCTTCTCCGTCAAGCAGGACGCGGTACACCTCGACACCCATTTTGTAAGGACTGCCGGGGAGTTTGTCGATGGCATCGACAGCTATGTATGACTTGGCCGGGACTTTCACCGTTTCGCTCGGAGAACTCAGTATGGTGAGTTTGCGGTGCTGAGCGTATCCTGTGCTGTCTTCGTATGCATAGAAGCCCACTCTCTGAATGACAGGGACAAGGTTGTCAGGATAGTTGTACACGCCGTCTCTAAGGAAGTTGGTAGGAAGCTCTCCTCCCTGACGGCGGATCTCCATATGGAGGTGAGGTCCTCCGGATGAGCCGGTGTTGCCTGAGAGGCCGATCAGTTCTCCCTGTTTTACAGGAAAGTCGTTCGGACCGAAGAAGAGGTTGATGTTGAACTTCTCGTTCTTATACTGCTCCTCGAGAACCTTTGCGGCTATCTCGTCGGTAAACTTTGACAGGTGGCCGTAAACGGACATCGTCCCGTCTTTATGGTTGATATACAGTCCGTTGCCGTATCCTCCCGGAGATACTGACACTCTGGAGATATAGCCGTCCTTGATGGCGAATACCTGATGTCCAGTGACACCTCCGGTGCGGAAGTCGAATCCGGCGTGGAAGTGGTCGGTGCGCAATTCTCCGTATGTTCCTGAGAATTCGATAGGTAGTTTCAGAGGGGGGATGGCCGGCTCAATAACCTGTCCGAAGGATACGGTGCAGGTGAGCAGGATGGAAAGTATAATAACCGCCTTTTTCATCTTAGTTGAAGAATTTTCTTAATCTGTCGAAGAATGATTTGTCTTCAGGTGCGTTTTTAGCGTCGAAATTCTCTGACTGTTTCAGCCTCTCAATAATCTCTTTCTCAGTCTTGTCGAGCTTCTTAGGGACGTACACCTGAACATATACCAGCAAGTCGCCGATGCCGTATCCGTTTACGTCAGGGATTCCTTTGCCTCTCAGTCTCAATACTTTGCCCGGCTGTGTGCCCGGCTCGATCTTGATTTTCAATTCCCCGTCGACAGAAGGAATCATAGCGTCGCATCCCATAATTGCATCAGGGACAGATACGTTCAGAGTGTAGAGCAGATCGTTGCCTTCACGTCTGAGGGTAGGGTGCTCCTCCTCTTCGATGACAACCAGCAGGTCGCCCGGGATGCCGCCCTTTTTGGCAGCGTTTCCTTTGCCGCTGACCGTGAGCTGGATGCCTTCTGATACACCTGCAGGAATCTTGAATGAGATCTCCTCGGTGCTCTTGACAAGTCCGCTGCCGCCGCATTTAGGGCAAGGGTTTACGACCTTCTTACCTTCTCCACCGCACACAGGACAAGGAGATGTGGTCTGCATCTGACCGAGAATGGTCTGCTGCACTCTTGTCACATAGCCTGTACCGTGGCAGTTGTCACAGGTCTTGATATCGGCCTCAGACTTAGCTCCGCGGCCGTTACAGTCAGGACAGGTGACATATTTGGGAACCTTGACGGTCTTCTGAACTCCGTGTACTATTTCAGAAAGGTTCAGCTTGACGCGGATTCTGATGTCGCTTCCGCGGCTGACCCTCTGGGTACGTCCGCCTGTGTTTCCGAAGCCTCCGAAGCCTC
>JAGDBY010000170.1 GCA_017958765.1 Bacteroidales bacterium
CAATGTGCGTCATGGATTTACCCTCTGCAGCGACGGCCTCCATCAGCACATTCTCCAATAACGGTTTATCCTTCTTACGGCTCATAGTCTCTGTTTGTCGCGTTTGTTGGCGCTCTCCATTGCGTCGTATTCGGTATCGGCCTTGATCTTGTCGATGATCTTGCAGACCACCTTATATATCTCACTCCCTTCAGAATAGTCGGTAGTGCAGATGAAGTTGACTCTCTCCTGGCGCAGAAGCTTATGAGCCTCGGCCATCTTGGCTATCTTATCTTTCTGATACACAGCAATCGCGTGCCCTCCGAACATACGCACAATCTTCATACAAGGGACGTCGGTCTCGCCGTCTCCTACATATATCATATTTGAGAACGGGATAGGCTTCTCGTCGTCAGGCTGGCTGGCATTAACCAGCGAAGAATCGCTTATATCGAGGATTCCCTTGTTGATCTTGAAGAGGAACTGAGTCTTGGCTGTATA
This sequence comes from Bacteroidales bacterium, assembly GCA_017958765.1. Lineage (GTDB taxonomy): Bacteria > Bacteroidota > Bacteroidia > Bacteroidales > UBA932 > Equibacterium. Next base: position 481 of record JAGDBY010000170.1, read on the forward strand.
ATCTACGGCCACTGCAGGCCACACAGCGCAGTCATTCTTATCGTAGAAGAATGAGCACGCGAATATCTTCTTAAACTCTGAAGCGATAGGGCTCCCCTCGATCATCTCTGTAAGGCCTGAAGAATTGATATAGTGCTCCACTGTGACGCCGTGTTTGCGGCCGTACTCATTGATAAGTGAGAACCACTCCTTAACGCCCTTAAACAGCTCTATACCCTTGCCGAAATTCACAAACGACTCTCTTTTCAAAGAAATACCTGCCTTGGCAGCTTCATCTACCATTAGCTTCATATAGGCCAGAATTTCGCTCATTTCCTGCCCCTCGGGTATCTGCTTGCTCAACTCCCAGAACTCCCGGGGAGTCTTGCCTAAAGCCTGTATAAAGCCGTATTCCTGCATATTTCCGGCAGCAAGAGTGCCGTCGAAGTCATAAATCAGGGCTACTATGGGTTTTTTAGCAAAATCTCTCATATCTACAAATATACTTCATAATTGAGAATTATGATTAAATTTACTACTTGAAAAATGCAATGAAGTCCGTTAAGAAAATCATCTTCATAAAACTCCCTCTGGCGCTTATTCTGCTGAGTGTCCTATGGGTGGTGATTCTCAGGTGGGTACCTGTCTATTACACTCCGCTGATGCTCAAAAGGAGCGTACAGTACTCCAAAGACGAGGATTTCCGCACCCGTAAGAAATGGGTGAGCCTGGAGAAGATTTCTCCGGACGTGATAAAGGCTGTGGTGGCAAGCGAGGACAACAGATTCTTCGAGCACAAAGGGTTTGACTATGAAGAGATTAAGAAGATGCTGGCAGAGCATAACGAAAGAGGGACGAAGCTGCGGGGCTGCAGCACAATATCCCAGCAGACTGCCAAGAACGTCTTCACCTGGTGCTCCGACACCTGGATCAGAAAGGCTGTGGAGGCGTATTACGCATTCCTGATAGAGAATATCTGGGGCAAAAAGAGGATAATGGAGGTTTACCTCAATGTAGCCGAGATGGGAAAGGGAATATACGGCGCAGAGGCCGCCTCCGGGTACTATTTCAATAAGAAAGCCTCTCAGCTGAGCCGCAGGGAGGCGATCAGTCTCGCAGTGATTCTCCCGACTCCGCTCCGTTCAAACCCTGCCAAGCCGTCATCCTACCTGAACGGCAGAATAGGACAGATTTCGGCCAGGATGTACCAAATCGCCTATCCGGATTGGATTGGAAAATAATAATTCTTATATTTATAACTTGATATTTGACTACTATGGCATTCGACATTTTACTTAATCTGCCGGAAGGTTGGCAAAGTGAGACCGACACCTACATCGACGAAAGCGGTGCCGAAGTAACTCACCTTGAGGCGCACCTTCACAACAAAATCAAGAAAAAAGACGAGGGGATGGTGGATATCTACGTAGGGGAGACCCCTGACGACACCAACGCCGAGGACCAGGCATACTCCAACTATGCCGACATCGTGGGCTTCGACGAGGATGATCCGGAGGATTTCAACCCTATCGACAAGATCAAATTCAACAACCGCAACGCCTGGACCTTCGAAGCCCTCTGTGAGGACAATTCCCCTATGGAATTCATCTCCTACGAGCCTAAGAAGGGGATTCTGGCCATTATCTGCCTTGCAGCGGCCAGCGAGGCGAAGCTTCGCGAACTCCACTCCCTGATAGAAAGATCACTAAGAATCGGAGATAAACAATGAAAAAAGCAACCGTATATATGACGAAGAAGATTACTTCCGAGTCATTGATAGCAATCTACGAGAAGCTGGGTGTCCCGGCCAAAGGTCGTGTAGCCGTCAAAATAAGCACGGGAGAGCCCGGAGGACACCACTTCCTCGATGCCAAACTTATCGCACCGCTGGTACAGAAAGTACACGGCACCATAGTGGAGTGTAACACCGCTTACGGCGGAGCACGTGACACTACCGAGGGTAATCTGCAGGCAGCCAAAGACCACGGCTACTGCGATATCGCCAAGGTGGACATTATGGACAGCGAAGGTGAAATGAAGATTCCGGTGAGGGACTCTAAATATCTGAAATACGATATCATAGGCACTCACGCAGCGAACTACGATTTCGTCATCAACCTGGCCCACTTCAAAGGACACACTATGGGAGGATTCGGAGGGGTTCTCAAGAACCAGAGCATCGGATTCTCATCGAGCAACGGCAAGGCATACCAGCACAGCACAGGCAAGGCTGAGACCGTAGCCGGATTCAACGCGCTCCTTATGACCACTGTGGAAGAAGGACAGGGGCTCGAATGCGCCGACTGGGTGGCAATCACCCACAGCCACGACATTTTCCACGAATGTATGGCCAACTGCGCAGCGGCCGTAGCAGACTATTACGGCCCGGAGAATATCATCTACATAGATGTGATGAACAATCTCTCCGTGGACTGCGACTGCGACCCTAATCCTTCGGCTCCGGAGATGGGAGACATAGGCATTTTCGCCTCTCTGGACCCTGTAGCGCTCGATCAAGCCTGCGTAGATCAGGTATTCAACTACGCATCAAAGGCCGGCGACGACTCTGCAGCCCTCATAGAGCGTATCACTTCAAGGCACGGCATCCACACCGTGGAGCACGCAGAAGCGATCGGTCTGGGCACCAGACAGTACGAACTGGTATCGATAGACTAAGCTGTCCGTACGGTAGTAAAAAGGCCTCTCACAATC